>JAJFHK010000344.1 GCA_021775655.1 Filomicrobium sp.
ACGACGTCCCCCTGTAATGACCCGCTGATCATCCGGCGGCCGGCGTACTTACCTTGCGGCCTCAACAAGTTCTACGTCCGGTACTCGTTAAGCTTCAGGTGTAGCTTGGTGTTGGCGAGCAAGTCCAGCCACTTTTGGTTGCAAGGCCCTGCAAGCTTAAGACAGGCACCAATCATACGACGCCGTTCTGTGGATATTGCATTTATGCAACGAGAATTGCGGAGATTTGACGACCGTAATCAGCCTCTTGGCGGTGAGTTGTACGTCGAAAACTGAAGAATTCCGATTCGCTTGCATATGTGCACTGTGCATTGGATGAGATACTGGCGAGCCCCTTGACTGCCAAATCGGCGAGAATGAACGCCGGTAGGTCGAAGTGGGGTTTCGCGTTCAGAGCGGGAATTGTGAAAAACCGCTGATTGTTGCAGTCGCGAGCGATCAGGTCAGCCCGGAACTCGGGACCAACTTCGTAATTGGGTTGAGTGATGCAGGGGCCCAAAGCAGCATGAATGCTTCCGCGGCGAGCGCCCAGCTCTTCCATGCGGGAAATTGTTGACTCCAGGATGCCCGCAACCGCACCACGCCAGCCGGCATGGGCGGCCGCGGCAACACGGGCGACCGGGTCAGCAAAGAGCACCGGGCCGCAGTCGGCTGTCAGGATGCCGATCGTAAGGCCCGGCGTTCGCGTAACCAGGGCGTCCGCGCGCGGCGGTACTCCGCCTGAAAATGGTTCTTCGACGATGAGCGCATCTGCGCTGTGGATCTGATAGGGTGTGAGAACGGCGGGATCGGTTGCACCAAGATGGAGTGCAACTCTGGCACGGTTTTCAAGGACGGCAGCGCGCTCGTCCTTTGAGCCCAATCCACAGTTGAGCCCGGCATAGATACCATTAGATACTCCTCCGATCCGGGTGTAAAATCCGTGGCGGATTCCCGGCAGATCCGAAAGGTTCTCGGCCTGAATAGGGATGGGCATAGCGGCTCCTCTATCGCGCTCGGGCAACTTAATCCGGTTACTCGAAACCAGGAAGCGCAGGCAGATCCTTGGACCGAACGCCGATCGCTTTGAACCGGCCTCCCATACCCTGGGGAGAGATCAAGCGCATGACACCGGCTTCGATTGCAGCGGCCTTAACGGGGTTGGTGCTCATGAGCCGGGAAGCTCGCTCAATGATGCCCAGGCGACCGAGGAATTCAGCCTGGGTGATCGGGCCGTCGACAGCCAAATCAGCTCCGAATTGCTCCACGTCTCGACTGATCTCCGAAAAATCCACGTGGACAGTGAGGTCCGCTTCGCCTGGCGAAGTGAGGGGATGTTCGTAATTTTGGTTGCGGATTGCCTGCAGCGTCTCTCCGAGTGCGCGTTCGGTGTGGCCATAGTCGATGAACAGCGCTGCCGTTGGCGATTGCCGAGCAATATTCTCAATCACTTCGATGAGGTGATTTGTTGCCGTCGTCTCCGCAATACGGCCGATGTCAGCATCGGGGAACAACTTCTCGATATCTGGGCGGGGATCCGTTCGCGCTGCTACGTCGAATTCAAGATTGCCCGACCGATCAAGACCGACGCCGCGATACCTCCAGGTTTCTGCCGTCTTCACGAACTGCACCGGTGGGAGGCAATCGAGGAATTCATTGGCGACGATGATCGTGGGGCGTTCGTCGGGTTCGGGGAAGTTGTTGCGCCACGAGACATTCAACCCGCTATCTGCCAGCGTCGTCCTTTGGAGTTCAGTGAGGGCAGTGCTTGCTTCCATCAGCTCGACTTCCAGCGCGCCTGAAAGCTCGGGCACCCGGTAAAGTGTCCTTGCCATGTCGGCACAAAGTGTACCGTGGCCAGGTCCAAGCTCCACCAGTCGAAATGATGATGGGGATCCCATCTGCTGCCAGACGACGGCGACCCAAGCACCGACGATTTCTCCGAATGTTTGGCTGATTTCCGGAGCAGTCGTGAAATCGCCTTTCTCGCCGATCACTTCGCCTTTGGTGTAGTAGCCATAGTCCTGGTCCCAGAGGCAGGCATTCATGTAAGTGCCGATGCCGATCGGGCCGTGCTTGCGGATTTCTTGCTTCAGCTTCTGCGCCAATGGCGTGTCGCGCCGGGCATCGGGATCGTAAGACGTCACGCCGTCGTCCTCTCCTCGGCAGCCTTCGCGGCGCGCGAACGAGCACGGTGGATGGCCCAAATTCCAAGGATCAACATTGGTACAGAATAAAGCATCCCCTTGGTCAACCAATAGCCCTCGAACACAAGGCGATAATCAATCACTTTGAAGAGTTCGCAGAAGATGCGGAAAACGGCATATCCGACAAGGAAGGTGCCTGTCGTGAGCCCCGGACTCTTCATAGCAAGTCGCGAAAATACCAAGTAGCGCAGGATGAGGAACAGGACGATGCCTTCAAGGGCAGCTTCGTAAAGCATGGCTGGATGGCGGGCTTCTTCCCCCCATCCGGGGAAAATCATGCCCCAAGGCATGTCCGTTGGAGACCCGACGACCTCAGCATTGATGAAGTTCGCCATGCGGCCAAAGAACAGCCCGATGGGCACGGCTGCGGAGACGAGATCGGAAACTGACCAAATACAAATCCCGAAGCGGCGCGCGAATCCATACATCGCCACGGCGGTCCCGATGAGACCACCATGGAACGCCATGCCGCCCTTCCAGATCGCGAAAACCTCAAGCGGGTACGCATAATAGTATTCCGATTGGTAAAACAGGACGTGGCCAAGGCGGCCGCCAATGATCACACCGGCTGTGACCCAGATGAGCAGTTCATCAACATCGTCGGCGCGCATCGGCGGTTTGTTGCCCGGCCAAAGTTCCGCGCGCTGCAGCATCTGCCGGATATAAAGCCAACCGAGGATGAGACCTGCCGCATATGCGAGGCCATACCAGCGAATAGCGATAGGTCCGATCTGCAGGGCGATAGGGTCAATCGCCGGGAACGGAATTTCAAGGGGGCCCATGCGTGTCTTATACGCTTTCTGGATAGAGTCGCTTCAGACCTTCATTTGACGCTTCGCAGATGCCGCGTTCCGTTACGAGGCCAGTTACAAGGCGGGAAGGTGTAACGTCGAAAGCTGGATTTCCTGCGCCTGAACCGGGTGCTGCGATTTCAACAGTGACGACAGATCCATCCGGCAGACGGCCTGGCATCTTCAAGACTTCGTCGGTGGAACGCTCTTCGATTGGGATGGAAAATCCATCCTCGATGGTCCAGTCGATCGTTGAAAATGGCAGCGTAACGTAGAATGGAATTCCATTATCTTCAGCGGCAAGCGCCTTCAGGTACGTTCCGATCTTGTTGCAGACATCTCC
>JAJFHK010000345.1 GCA_021775655.1 Filomicrobium sp.
ATGCATGGCATTGAGCATGCGTTTGGCATTATCGGGTCGGCTATGATGCCGATTTCGGACCTGTTTCCTGCAGCCGGCATCAAATTCTGGGATTGCGCACATGAGGTAAATGCGGGCATGAGCGCCGACGGCTACACGCGCGCCACCGGCAAGATGTCGATGGCGATCGCCCAGAACGGCCCCGGCATTACCAACATGGTAACACCGGTCATCACCGCATATTGGAACCACACGCCACTTCTTCTGGTCACGCCTCAGGCTGCCAACAAGACCATCGGCCAGGGCGGATTCCAGGAAATGAAGCAGATGGCAATGTTCGAAGATTGCGTTTGTTATCAAGAAGAGGTGCGCGACCCATCCCGCATCGCCGAAGTGCTGAACCGTGTCATCCTCAAGGCCTTCCGGGGCTCCGCGCCTGCTCAAATCAATATTCCACGCGACTACTGGACCCAGGTCATCGATGTCGACTTGCCGCAGGTCGTGCAGATTGATCATCCTCCCGGCGATCCAAATGCCATTACACAGGCCGCCAAGATCCTGTCTGAAGCAAAGTTCCCGGTCATCCTCAATGGCGCCGGCGTGGTTCTATCGGGGGCTATTCCTGCCTCCGCAAAACTCGCCGAACGCCTGTCGGCTCCGGTGTGCTGCAACTATCAACACAACGACGCCTTTACTGGTTCGCATCCACTTTCGTGCGGTCCACTCGGCTACAACGGCTCCAAAGCCGGTATGGAGATGATAGCCAAAGCGGACGTCGTGTTGGCGTTGGGGACACGCCTCAATCCATTCTCGTCGCTGCCGGCGTACCAAACCGAGTATTGGCCGAAGGATGCCAAGATAATTCAGGTCGATATCAATGCCGACCGGATCGGTTTGACCAAACGTGTTGCCGTGGGCATCCAGGGCGATGCGAAAGCGGTTGCCGAGCAGATCCTGGCGCAGCTTTCGCCGACAGCTGGCGAAACTGGCCGCGAGGAGCGGAAAGGCATGGTCGTACAGGCGAAATCGGCATGGGCACAGCAGCTCAGCTCGATGGATCACGAAGACGACGATCCCGGCATCACCTGGAATGCCCGCGCCCGCGAGCGCGAACCGGGCCGCATGAGCCCGCGCCAGGCTTGGCGTGCGATCCAGGCGGCAATGCCTCAGGACGCCATCATCTCATCGGATATCGGCAACAACTGCGCTATCGGCAACGCCTATCCGTCCTTTGAAAAGGGCCGCAAGTATTTGGCACCGGGCCTATTTGGTCCGTGCGGTTACGGACTGCCTTCGATTCTCGGAGCCAAGATTGGCTGCCCGGATGTTCCTTGCATCGGCTTTGCCGGCGATGGGGCCTTCGGCATTTCGATGAATGAGATGACCGCATGCGGACGCAACGAATGGGAACCGATCACCATGATCATCTTCCGCAACTACCAGTGGGGTGCAGAAAAACGCAACACGACGCTTTGGTTCGACGATAACTTTGTCGGCACCGAACTAAACGTCGGCGTCGACTACGCCAAAGTTGCGCAAGCCTGTGGCGTTAAAGGCGTCCAGGTCGACAGTCCTGATGCATTGACGGAGGCGTTGCGCACTGCGGTCGAGGAGCAGATGGAAGACAAGGTGACAACGTTTATCGAAGTCGTCTTGAACCAGGAACTGGGCGAGCCCTTCCGCCGCGACGCCATGAAAACACCCAACGTCGTTGCAGGCATCAACAAGGAAGACATGAAGCCTCAGCAGCCAAGGCTTTGAACCGGGAGACAGAAGCGGTACTGCGGCGGGCGATTTTGCCTGCTGCAGTACGGCAATTTTTTGATCGATACACCAAATTAATACTTCCCCGCCGTGCGGAATTTCAAGGAATGCCCTGAGCAGAACTAGCGTACGGCCCGACTGATTTGGTGACATCGGTTCGTCGCCAGATTTGCCAGCCGTCCACTCGGTTCTGACGGTCATCTGGTTATCAGCGTACCTTATGGAATTATTTATTAAATAGAATTTTTCCTGATGGCCGTCATTTGCTATCTGGCACCTACGTCTGATTGCGATCCGGCTATTTCGCAAATGCCTCGACACTGAGCGTTTTTCGCGCCGGTCGCTGGAAACGAGGGCGACTTGACTGTCGTCAGTCGCAGCCCGGCTTGATCTCGGGCTGTCAGATCCAGGCATCGCGCACTGCCTTCCAGCGCCCTGAAGGGCAACGTTATCGACGTCGAGAAGACACTTAAGCTGGATCAATTGGCACAGCAGGCACGGTCTTTATACCAGGGGACCAGACGAGAAATTAACGCAGACAACGATCGGAGAGATAAATGGAAGCCGAGCTAAAGGACCTCAACAAGACTGAGGCAGGATGCCCAGTGATGCATGGCGCCACAACCGTCGGACTGCGCTCAAATAGGGATTGGTGGCCCAACCAACTGAATTTGAAGATTCTCCATCAGAACACGGCCGCGGGAAATCCGTTGGGTGAAGCATTCGACTACGCCGAGGAATTCAAGAAGCTCGACCTGAAGGCTCTGAAGAAAGATCTCACCGCCCTTATGACCGATAGTCAGGACTGGTGGCCCGCAGACTACGGCCACTACGGCGGACTTTTTATTCGCATGGCCTGGCACAGTGCAGGCACCTACCGTACCGCTGACGGCCGCGGCGGTGCCGGTACAGGCAACCAGCGTTTTGCGCCGGTGAACAGTTGGCCGGACAACGGCA
>JAJFHK010000346.1 GCA_021775655.1 Filomicrobium sp.
AATTCTTTGGGCAGGCGTTGAGGCGGGCGAAGAACTTGCGCGACTGGCAAAGGCCAACGAGCGCGCTGCTCACAATGCTGGTCTTGAAGCAGCCGGACGAACTTTCAAACCTCACATCACGCTTGCGCGATTGAAGAAATCTCAGCCCGACCGGCTTGCTCGATATCTGCAGAGGCAAGGTGGCTTCCGCACCGAACCATTCTATGTGACGCACTTTTCTTTGTTTTCTGCAAAGCCACACACCGGCGGCGGCCCCTACATCACGGAAGAAACATTCCCTCTTTTCGGCGGCGGCATTAGCAGCGTAGCTCATGCTGCCGATCCAGGCTGAGACGGAAAACCGTCTCGGAGGATCGTACGGCGCGGATGTCTCGATCGCCGGGAGCGATGGGCATCTGGATCAAAACGACTTTCGGAAGTGTTGGCACCAAGAACGCGCAAAAAAGCGATGAAACAGAAAGTAATAAAAATCACGAGTCGGCCACATTGGCGACGTTGGGCCGCCTGAATGGTGAGTAGACTGTTCAATCTCAGCAGCCGGTTCGGGCGGTCAAAAATAGCATCGGCGAGTAGCCCCCACTTCCCCACCGATGCACCCTGGATTGTTCGGACCGGCTATTCTCCTAGACTGTCCCTCTGGATTGCCCTCTGACTTTGCTTCCCCCCAAGCGAGTCGGGGGGCTTTCCTGTTTATGGTCTGCGAAGCATTGCGATCCGCTTGCCCACTCGCCAGCCACCGTCGGCCAATCTTGCAACACTGAAATACCTCGTGATCGACAGATTGCTGTCGCGTGTTGGCCCATTCGCCGCCGCAAATCAGGATCAGATTCTTGTTCGTTGCCTCTTGGTCCGGTCCTGCAGACAAGGCTCCGGATTACAGCCCCCCAGCCCCGCCGGGGCCAATGCTACGGGATCGGACCAGCGGTAACTGCCCTGAGAGCTAAGACCCCCTTTTTGACTTTATCTCCTACGAAACAGGCCGGTTTCCCCAAAACCGGCCTGCTTTGTTTTTTGGACTTCATGACGATTATTACTCCCTCCCTCGTCCGGACTGAATAATCGAGTTCTGAAACGCACATTCACATGACTGCGGGCAGAGGCCTGTCCATAGCCCCTTTAAACGGTTGATGATCGACAATATTTCAGCTTCAAAGCATGTTCGCGTGCACGCCACCCGCATAAGACCCCACGGCGGGCCAGACCACTGTCCGATTGTTGCCTGAATTGCAGTTGGCGACTGATCCGCCGGCCTCCAACATGAGATCACGAGCCCCATGCAAAGAACGAAGACGATCACGGCAGCAGCGCCTGCCAAAAAGTCCACCCGCTCGAAAGCTGCGGAAAAGAACCCGATGTTGGCACCCTGGCGAACGCCTTTTGGCCTGCCGCCATTTGAGAAGATTACGCCCAAGGATCTCGACGCTGCTCTCAAGCAGGCGCTGAAACAACATCGGGCCGCGATAAAGGATATAGCAGGAGCGGCAACCAAACCAACGTTCGCCAATACAATTCAGGCGATGGAGAAGGCGAGCCTTCCAATTGAACGGGTCTGCGCGGTCTTCTTCAACTTGGCGAATGCCAATGCTACTCCCGAATTGCAGCAAATCGAGCGCGACATCGCTCCCAAGCTTGCCGATCACGACAGTGCCATTTTCCTCGACACCAAGCTTTACAAGCGAGTTGCGTTTCTCAACGAGTGCCGTGGGGGTTTGAACCTGACCTCGGAACAAATCCGACTCGTCGAGCGCTATCACACTTGGTTTGTGCGCGCCGGCGCCGGATTGAAGCCTGCAGGCCGTAAACGCGTTGCCGAGATCAACAAGCGCCTCGCTGAATTAACGACCTCCTTCAACCAGAACGTGCTCGCAGACGAGAACGCATGGCACATGGAGCTCAAGGGTGACGCCGATCTTGCCGGACTTCCAGAAGGTTTCCGCGACAGTGCCAAGCGCGCCGCCAGCGATCTCGGGATCAAGGGCGATGATGCCCATGCCATTACGCTCGCACGCTCTAGTGTCGAAGGTTTCCTGATCTTCTCAACCCGGCGCGACCTCAGAGAGAAAGCATGGTCTGCCTGGATCAATCGCGGTGCAAATGGCGGCAAGACGGACAACCGCAAGATCCTCGCAGAGATTGTCCAGCTTCGCGCCGAACTGGCCAAGCTGTTGGGCTTCGAGACCTACGCTGAGTTTGTGCTTGAAGACACAATGGCCAAGACCCCTTCCGCCGTCGGTGACCTTTTGCAACGAGTCTGGAAGCCTGCGGTTGCTCGTGCTGCCGACGAGCGCGATGCACTTGCTTCCCGCGCCCGCGAGGAGGGTAGCAATGCACCTCTTACAGCCTGGGACTGGCGCCACTATGCTGAAAAGGAACGCAAGGCGCGTTATGACATGGACGCCGGACAACTCCGCCAGTACCTGCAACTCGAAAATGTCATCGCAGCTGCCTTTTACTGCGCGGGCAAACTATTCGGTCTGAAGTTCACCGAAGTCGAGAACGCTCCGCGTTACCATCCTGACGTTCGCGTTTACGAAGTCACCGACCGCAAGGGCAATCACGTTGCCGTTTTTCTCGGCGATTACTTCGCCCGAATTGGAAAGCGGTCCGGCGCATGGATGACGAGCTTCCGGTCGGCCCATGCAATGGGTTCGAAATCTGTCCGCCCGATCGTGGTCAACGTGTCGAATTTTGCCCGGGGTGCAGATGGCGAGCCGACGCTGATCTCCTGGGACGATGCTCGCACGCTATTTCACGAATTTGGCCACGGCTTACACGGCATGCTGTCCGAAACCATCTACCCGTCTCTATCGGGCACGTCCGTATCGCGCGATTTCGTTGAACTTCCTTCCCAGCTTTATGAACACTGGTTCGGTGAGCCCGAAGTCCTCGAACGGTTCGCCTTGCACTTCAAAACCGGCAAGCCGATGCCGAAGACGCTGATCAAAAAGCTCAAGAAAGCAGAAACCTTCAACCAGGGTTTCGCGACGGTCGAGTTTTTATCCTGCGCATTGCTCGACATGGATCTTCACGCCAACAACGAAGTCGAGGCCGCCGGTCTCGACATAGCGAAGTTTGAGGTGAAGGCGTTGGAGAAAATCGGCATGCCGAAGGAAATCGCCATGCGTCATCGCCTACCGCACTTCATGCATATCACCGGGGGTTATGCAGCCGGCTACTACAGCTATATGTGGTCGGAAGTGATGGA
>JAJFHK010000347.1 GCA_021775655.1 Filomicrobium sp.
GGCGCGACGGGCATCGCCATTCTCACGACGGCACTCTCAGCTATTGCCGTATTGCAATATTTCCTGGCCGAAGAGAATGCCATCCGCGCCGAACGCGAGGCGGAAACCGCAACACTTCAGCGCGAAGCAGCACTGGTCTCCACAGAGTTGGCGGACAGGCCTCGCGCTGCCCTTGAAAGGGCACTCGCTGCGGCGAACCGGTACCGCGACGCGAGAGCGGACGGCAAGGTGCCAAAGATAGCTGAGGTGCAAGCAAGCCTTTTCGAGGCCCTGGCAGCGGCGCGCGAGAAGCCGCGCATCCGTGGCTACATGCACGGATCGTACTTCAACGTGAAAACCATGCATCCGCTGCCGGATAACCAATCGAAGCGGTTGCTGGTCGCCACTCAGGACGTCGTCGTCATCACTGATGCCGACGGACGTGTCCTCGCACCACTTGCCGGAGCGCCCGATGGATCGTTTGGGTTCCTGAACGACGCACTCTGGTTGGGGCCGCAGGCCGATTCAGGATTCGCAGTCGCCTCCGGTTCCCGACTCGAAAGCAAGAACCACAATGGCGGAATCCGCTTCTACGATGGCGAAAGCCGCCTCGTCCGCGAAGTTCTGACCGATAACCCCTGGCCGTTCCTTGCCCTTGCGCATCTGCCCTCGAAAAACGCTATTGTCGCCGGCGACGCTCAAGGAAACCTGTTCCGCATTGACCGCGAAACCTACGAGCACCGGAAAGTTCTCGATGGCAATAGCCGTCCCGTCACGGGGCTGGCTCATGTCGGCTTTGATCCCGGCGTCCTCGTGATTGCCTATGGTCCCGCTCCTGGAGCGACACTTGCCTCCGAAGAGAGGGATGAGGCGGGCAAAGTCATGGCACCGGCCATCGACAAAGCACTTTCGGCACAAATCGTCGAACGTCTGGGCGAGGACTCGAAACTCAGAGTCTTTGCCATCGGCACCGGCGCGTCGGCAGGTATTACCTGCCTTGAAATGCCGGATGCCGCCCGATATGCCGCAACGAACGCACAGTCACTGCTCAGCTGTGACAGCACTGGCACTGCCCGGCTGTGGACCTTCGCCTATGGTGATGATCCCTGGCCACCGATTACCGCTTCGGCAAGGTTCGGCACCGGCGGTTCGCCCGCATCCGCTGCCGCAATTTCGCCGGAGGAGGACCTCGTTGCCGTTGCCGGTGAAGACGGCACGATCCGCGTCTCGTCCAAGCGCGGGCAACTTCTGACGCCATCAATGCATCATCCTGGCGGCGTCGATTCGATGACCTTTCTTGCAGACACCAGCACCCTTATGAGCGTCGGCAACTCGACGATTAGGCGCTGGGATATCTCTGACCTGAGAGGGGAGCCGGAGGCCGGCTATGCGGGTTCCGACCGCCCGATGACGAATTTCTTGACCGTAGCCGACAACGGGCGAGTCCGCCTTGCCGCGAATTTCGATGGCAGCAAGAGCGACACTGTTTCGCTCCTCATCGCAAAGGCTGTTCCGGTGCGGATCGGAACACCTATCGAGCAGCGGCACTTCAAGTTCGAGCCGGTCCCCCCGACCGCCGTCAGAATTGCGCTGTCGAATGATGGCAACCGAGCCGTTTGGACGACAGGCAAGCACATTTTTTTCCTAAATGTGACGAACGGCAAAGAGCCAACAAAGCTGCTTCTTCCAGAAGGGGACCACGCCACGGCGGTCGCGGTCAATCAGAGCGCGGGCGAAATCTTGGTTGCGACACACCGGGTCAAGCTTCCTGACGGGGAGCCACCGAATTCAGCTCCTCGACTTCGGTTCTATTCCTGGCCCGCAGATGGCCAGCCGAAACTCAAAATCGAGAAGGAAGGCCGGCATGTCGCGCTTATCACGTCGCTTGCCGCCTTGAGCCCGCCCGAAGAGTCGGAGCCAAATTCAACCTTCGCTTTCTTCTCGCTGAACGATCCGAATGAAAACGCAACCCCATTGCCGATCGCAGCATTTGCTGCTGGCGATAAGCGTGGCCGCGTGACTCTGTGGTCGCGCGACGCAGAGATCGTTTTCAGAGGGGAGCCGAAAGTCGATGACCGAGGGCGCGAGTTGCAGGTCTACTCCCTTACGGCGCGTCCCGGGCATGCCGAATTTCTCGCCGCGTTCGCGCTCCCCGAGACCAGTACCATGACCTCCGCCGAGCATCAGGCCGCTGGAGTTCATCTTCAGATGCTGTCGTTCGACGGCAAGCCGCAGACGCCTCTCGTTACGACACCCCGCTTCCTTCGGGGAGCGGCATTCAATGCAACCGGCACCCTTCTGGCGATTGCCGGTGGGTCGCAGACGCCCGGCGCGTCCTATGCACGGCTCGACCTGACTATTTTTGCGCCGGATACACTGCGCCATCTCTCCACGATCCAGGTCCCGGACGATTACGGCAAGGCGGCAGCCGTCTGGTTCGACGCCGAAGATCACATCGTAACGGTCGACGAGTTCTGGAAGGAGCGAAACTGGACAACAGGTTTGGCAACATTGATCGAGAAAGCTGAGCAACGCCTCGCAGCATGGGATTTGGAAGACCGATACAGCCGGCTCTTCTCGTCAGCCGAAAGCGCCCGCAAGCTCAGTAATTCGGACGTCGCCCGCAACCGATTCCACCAGGCCGCGATCCTGAGAGAAGACGTCGATCAGCCCTGGATTGTCGTCGGCAGGAGCATTTACGATCCCGTCCTGGGAAGTGGCGATATCGACCTCGCAAAGGAAGCGCTGGACAAGGCGCTGTCCGTCAATCCCTATAACATTCTGGCACTGCTCGCACGAGGCAAGGTGGCCTACGGCAGTAGCAATTTTGCCGAGGCGGAGAAATTCTTCTCGCGTGCAGTCGAGACGCCGAACACGTATCTCGTCGTCCCCGATATCTCCGCCACGTTCCACAATTTCAATATCCAGCTCCGCAATATGGCCATGGGATTGCGTCGCCAAAGTCACTACGAGCCGGCAGCGTTCCTGGCTTATTCTATCTATCATCAGGACCGCTGGTCCGATGCCATCAACGCCCTGTCGAAACTTATCGAGGAGTACGGCGGGTCTGCCAAAGACTTCGAAACGCGGGCCTATGTGAACGCGCAACTGAACCAGTTCGACGAGGCCATCCGCGATGCGGATGAGGCGATCGCAAAACTTTCCGGTAAGGATCGCAGATACACAGCGCTCGAGTTTTTCTCCAAGCACATGACAGCGGCGGATCTCGACGAAAAGCTGTGCGTCCTCACCTTCAACTGGCTCAAGTGGCGCGAGAAGGCAGGCCAAACCACAGTCCCTGCTTCCGACCATTTGACGCGAGCCTTGACTGCCTGCCGCAATGCAATGACGAAGTCCGCGGGGCTCGAACCCTACGCGAAACGCATCGAATTTGCGTTGCGTGCAAACGGTTCAAGCGGCTCAACCCGGCAGATTGCGACTGCGGTAAAGCCGGCGGCAGTTTGGCGGTTGCTATCGGAGAAGGGCGATCCCGAACCGATCCGCGAATTCCTCAAGCAATACGGATCATCGGACGAGGCGGCGCTCGCTGGTCGCTGGCTCGCAGCCCATGCTGCAGATGCCCTCGTGTCCAAGCCGCCTGCCGCAGAGACGGTTTTCGGCTTCTGGCGATCTGATGACCGGCGATGGATTATCGAGATTAAGCGCCTCCCCGACGGGCTCTACGTTTTGCTTGATCGCAACACGGAAAGCCTGCGGTCCGAGGATGGCGACCGTATCGGGGAAATGCGCCTACCGACGGACACGCAAGCACCGTGGCAACTTACAGGCCGGCATGTCTGGGGAGGCACGAAAACCAACGACATTAAATGGGGCCGGCAGGGCGGACTCGTCGCCGACCTGATCGACGAAGCAACGCTGTTCGTTGCCTATCTCGATTCGAAATACAAGGGCGGTTGGACTCTGAGGCGGTTCACACCTGAAGCGAAATAATAGTTATCCATTGAAGTGCTTGCGTGCATGATGTGCTCTATCCAAAATGATTGATTTTCTCAGCCTTGAGTATCGACATTTCGCTCCAGCCAATAGTTCTCGAGCGCCTGTTGGATAATTGGGTCGTAGCCGTCGCCGGCGCCCAATTTCCAGT
Organism: Filomicrobium sp.; assembly: GCA_021775655.1. Classification (GTDB taxonomy): domain Bacteria; phylum Pseudomonadota; class Alphaproteobacteria; order Rhizobiales; family Hyphomicrobiaceae; genus Filomicrobium. The sequence continues at coordinate 4,085 of JAJFHK010000347.1, forward strand.
ATAGATAC
>JAJFHK010000348.1 GCA_021775655.1 Filomicrobium sp.
GGATTGTCTTTCCGCATTCTGGCGAGGGCCGGCGGAGCCGTACCATCAGTGTGGGACAGTGCGCGTGGACACGCGGCGATTGCCGCGCGCGCATCAACTGGATAACTCAATGGCTGGTGAATAGATCGGGCTAAACGAGGCCAGCCTGCTTCAGGTAGTTATAGGCTTGCAGGATTTCGCGCAACTTGTCCTCTGAGCGCCGGTCGCCGCCATTGGCGTCGGGATGGTGCTCTTTGACCAGCGCCTTATAGCGAGTCTTAATGTCTTCCTTTGTCGATTCGGCGCTAAGATGCAGGGTCTGCAGGGCTTTTCGCTCGAGCGGCTTTAGTGTCCTCTTCTTGGTGCGCGCGTCCTCGCGGGCTTGTTTCGCGCGCCAGGCGAAGAATCCGTGCGGATCGCGGGCTTTGCGCACAGCATCGTCCGAACCGCCGGTTTTTGACTCGCCATCGGAGCCCGTTCCATCATCTCCGCCAAGCTTCCAGGTTGGCCGATGCCCGGTGATCGATTCCTTCAAGAAGGTCTCGACCTCGTTGTCTGACATGCCGTCGAAGTAGTTGTAAGAATTGTTATATTGGCGAACGTGATCGACGCAGAACCAGAAATATTCACCGTCGCGGCCGCGGCCCATTGGCGCACGGTGGGGGCCGGCCTTTTCGCATCCCTTCCACTGGCAGGAGAGCGAGCCGTCGGACCTTTCGGTCTTGGCGGTTGCCTTGCCCGAGCGGCCGCGCTTGCCAGCAACGCGGATCGAGTCGAAGTATTTCGATTGCAGTTTCATGCGACGAAGTATGATCTCTCAAACTGAGCTGCACAAGCGGATGGTTTGAAGGTGACGCTAGAGCGTTGCGGAGGCGACATAGGTCTCGTCCAAAATGGCGTTGTGACGGCAGGTTTGCCAGTTTTCCAGACAGCGGCCACACGATAATGCGGCCGATTGGCTACAATCGCAGCAAGTCTGACCGAAGAACTGCAGAGTTATGGAGTGTAAACCTTGAGCATTGAACAAGAAATGCGCGAAAAATTGATCGTTGCGCTGGAGCCGACACGTCTCGACATTTTGAATGAAAGCGAACAGCACGCCGGGCACCGTTCTTCGCCGGGGACGGGCAACAGCCACTTCCGGATGTTGATCGTGTCGCCTGCTTTTGCTGGCAAGTCGCGCGTTGAACGGCACAGGGCGGTCAATGAAATCCTGGCCGAAGAGCTTGGCGGACGGATTCATGCGCTGGCGCTTAGAACATATGCGCCAGGTGAAGCCTACGAATAGTTTGCGGTCTTGCTGCTGTTCAAGTCTCTATTTCATCTTGCTTTGAAGCACGAGGGTTGGCCTCGCTAACAGGCTTGACGCGCAGCGCTGAGATTTTGTTGCGATTCTTGCGCAAGACCTCAAAGCGGTAGTCGTAGAATGTGAACACTTGGCCAGGTTCAGGGATCGATTGGGCTTCATGGATGACGAGGCCAGCAACGGTGGTTGCCTCATCATCGGGTAGGTCCCAATCCATTTGCCGATTGAGGTCGCGGATCGGTACGGAGCCATCCACATTGACCGTGCCATCGGCCTGCGGGCGTATCGCCATATCTTGTGGATCGTGCTCGTCTGCTATCTGGCCAACGATTTCCTCCAGGATGTCTTCCAGCGTGATGAGCCCCTGAACTTCTCCGTACTCATCGACGACGAGGGCCAACTGAGATTGCCCCGTGAGGAATCGGTTGAGTTGCTCCTTAAGGCTCGTCGTGTCTGGAATGAACCAGGGCTCCTTGCACACCTTTTCGACTTCGAGCGTGGCAACGTCCCAGTCGGCTCTAGAAAGGCTTGCGAGCAAATCTTTGGTGTGCAGCACACCGATGATATTTTCCGGCTCGTTTTTCCAAATCGGAAGTCGTGAATGTTTTGATTTTACGGCGTCGTTGACGATCTCGCCGGGGGGATCGTCGGCATCAATCGTCTCCATTTTTGTGCGATGGATCATGATGTCGGCGACTTGCAGATCTCCTAGGTCGAGTATGCCGCCGAGCATGTGGGCATCATGCCGGGCAACGGCGCCTTCCTTGTGCTGCAAATTGATGTGGCCGCGAATTTCGTGGTGACCGGAAAGATAATTGGAGTCATCGTCGCGGTTGTCCGGCGTTAGCGCGAGAATCGCACTGACGATATATTCGACGGCGACGGTTGCAGGCCGCAGCAGGACGATGAGGACGCTCATAATTGGTGCGACGGTCAACGAAATGCGGTCCGAATACGCCAGCGCGTACGTTTTCGGAAGGACTTCGGCGAAGATGACCACAAGCAAGGTAAGGCCCAGCGTCGCGTAGGCGACACCAACTTCGCCGAAGAGGCTGATCAACAGGCTTGTGGTTAGTGCGGACGCGAGGATGTTGACGAGGTTATTGCCAAGAAGAACAGTGCCGATAATGCGTTCTGGTGCAGCCAGCATGCGTTCTACAGTTTGGGCGTTTTTGTCGCCTTCACTGGCTAACGTATGCATGCGCGCTCGCGAAGCCGCGGTTAGGGCGGTTTCTGACCCTGAAAAGAAGGCCGAAAGCCCAAGTAGGATCACGACTCCGCCAAGGGTCAACAGAATCTCTATGTCCATTTTCTAAATGCTCGTGTTTTCATGCTGGAACCGGGGACACGCTCCTCAGACTTCAAGGGGCGTGATCTTATACCCGAGAACGCAGGTGCGGGGCGTTAACAGGCGTCATTGCTGCTGCAAGTCGTGGGTATGACGTCGATCAAGTTGGGAGCGTACACTTTTCAGCAAGCATGGCGCGTACCACCTCGATATCGATGTCCTGGGTAAGGAAAGCCTGTCCGACGCCGCGAACCATCACGAACGTCATCCGACCGTCTCGAACTTTTTTGTCCTGGCCCATCAGGCGGACCAGTTCATCGGCGTTGAGCGACGGACCACCAATTTCGGTAATGCTCGTCGGCAGCCCGACAGCCGATAGATGTTTTGCAGCTCTGGCTGCGGTTCCTTTTTCGGTGAGGTTGAGGCGTTCGGATAACTCGAGCGCGAGGACCATACCAATCGCGACGCCTTCACCATGTAGAAGGCGGTCACCGTATCCCGTTGTGGCTTCAAGTGCATGGCCGAACGTGTGTCCCAGGTTCAAAAGGCCACGAACGCCTGCTTCCTTCTCATCGGCGAGCACGATTGCGGCTTTGGCGCGAACGCTGGTTTCGATCGTCTTGATTAGAGTTGCCTGATCGTGATCAAAGATGCCCTGCCAATGGTTTTCGAGCCATCCGAAAAAAGCATCGTCGCCGAGGAGGCCGTACTTGGCGACTTCGGCATAGCCGGCACGCATTTCACGAACGGGTAGCGTGTTTAGGACGTCGGTATCGGCGAGCACCAGGTTCGGCTGATGGAATGTGCCGATGAGGTTCTTGCCT
>JAJFHK010000349.1 GCA_021775655.1 Filomicrobium sp.
ACACATTCATTCGGAGTACTCCACCATCTTGGCGGCTTGACCGAGCATCAGATCGAGAAGCATCCCAACCATTCCGATGAAGAAGATGGCGCTAATCACCCCTGTGATTGAAAGATTGTTCCATTCATTCCAGACGAAATAGCCAATTCCGGTTCCGCCAACGAGCATCTCCGCGGCCACGATAACGAGCCAGGCAATCCCGATGGAGATTCGCATTCCAGTCAGAATTGTAGGTGCCGCGGCTGGCAAAATTACTCGCCAAGCCATTCGCGAATTCGACACCTCAAGTGTCCGTGCAACGTTGATCCATTCCTGTCGAACGGCTGAGACACCGAACGCGGTATTCAGCAACATTGGCCAGATCGAACAAATGAAAATCACGAAAACAGATGAGAGGTTTGAATCTTTGATCGTGTAGAGCGCCAGCGGCATCCATGCGAGTGGAGAGACTGGCTTCAAAACCTGTATGAAAGGATCCATCGCCTTGTTGAAGACTGGCGACATTCCAATCAAGAATCCAAGCGGGATCGCCACCAGTGCAGCCAGCAAAAAGCCGATCATGACGCGCGCGATGGAATAGGCGAGCTGGATACCAATTCCTTTGTCGTTTGGTCCCTTATCGTAAAACGGGTCAGCCAAGTGATTGAAGATTGACTTTCCAACATCGAGGGGCCCGGGCATGGCCGAGCCCCCCTTTGCTTCGATGCCCATCAAAGCTGCATACTCGGGATCCATGTCTACGCCCGGGCCCTTTTGCGCTTCCACCCAGAGATGCCAACCGAGCAGAAATACGGTCAGCAAAACGAGTGAAAGGATTAGTGCCTTAGCATTAAGCGACAGTGTCATTTCGTGATCCCGCTGTAGTGAAGGGCAATACGTGCGTCAGGTTCGTTTGATGGCAAACGACTCGACGTACTCTTCGGGCTTCTCTGGATCGAATGTCTTGCCCATGATTTCGTAGTTTTGGTACGTCGTGTCGGGAGCTGTCTGCCCCATTGACTTCATCACTTCGGCAGCATCAGTGGCCAGGTAAACCTCTTCCGCGATCGCCTTGTAATTGATCTCGGTCTTGACGTAGCCCCAACGCTTCATCTGGGTCAGAATCCAGACTGCCATCGAGTGGTACGGGAATGGATCGAAGTCGATCCGGTCTGGTTCGTTTCGAACCTTTCCGAGCCCGTCAGCAAAACGCCCGGTGAGAACCTGTTCCACCACGGTTGTTGGCTGGTTCAGATAGTTCTTTGGAGAGATCGCTGCCGAAATCTCTTTCCGGTTTGCTTTGTTCGACGAGTAAGCTGTCGCGTCGAGGATCGATTTGAACAAGGCGAGAAAGGTTGCCGGGTTCTCGTCAATGAATGCCTGGCTCGCGGCAAATGCGCAGCACGGGTGGCCGGGCCAGATTTCCTTGGTCAATTTGTAGATGAAGCCGACGCCATCGTAGACAGCCCGCTGGTTGAACGGATCGGGCGACAGATAGCCGTCGACATTTTCGGCCCGAAGGTTTGCAACCATTTCCGGCGGCGGCAGCACACGGATCTGGATGTCCTTGTCCGGATCGAGACCGGCTTCAGCCACGTAGTAGCGCAGCAGGAAGTTGTGCATGGAGTACTCGAAGGGAACGGCGAACTTGAAGCCCTTCCACATCTTGGGGTCCTGCTTGTCCTTGTGCTTGTTGTGCAGCGTGATGGCCTGACCATTGATGTTTTCGACAGCCGGCATCGTCCAAGGACTAGCAACGGAACCAGAGCCGACCGTGATTGCGAGCGGCATTGGAGTCAGCATGTGCGCGGCATCATATTCACCGGACAGAGATTTATCCCGGCTCACTGCCCAGCCGGCAGTTTTGATGACGTCCACGTCGAGGCCATACTTCTTATAAAAGCCCAACGGCTTCGCCATGATAATTGGCGTTGCGCACGTGATCGGCACAAAACCGACGTTGAGCTTCGTCTTCTCTAGAGGGCCTGTGGCGTCAAGAACGCGCGCTTTCAAATCATCAAGTGGGAAGAACTGCGAGATAGCTGCGGTGGCGGTTCCGATCCCGACAGCGCGAAGGAAGGCGCGGCGGTTGGCATCGGCGCCAAACAGGCCATGCATAACGGCACTGTCAACGAGACGGGAAACAACGGCTTCTTCGTCTTCCCATTCTGGTTCGTCATTCCGCATAGCGACGGCCGCGCCGGGCTCATTGTTCGCTTGCGTTGCGCCAACCGGGGCCTGCGCATCGGAGGAGACGCAATAAAAGCGGGATTCGTTGGCGTCGGCGTCGGCTTTGGCCATCGCCAATTGGTGTTCCCACATAGAGCCGTGAAGTCCGCAAGGGCAGCCCGACCAGAGGATCTGGTTTGGATCGTATGGATTGCTGAGTGCACCCATCTGGTTTCATTCCTCATAAACTGTGCCGGCTGAGTGCGAGTTCTCGCCTCAATCGGCCAAGCTTGGCCCTCTTCAGCCTCTGCCCCACTGACCGTCATCAGCCAACGCGGCGGTTCGGAGTCTTGCAGCGGCCCCCCATCAGGCCAACCACACGGGCGACGCCGAAGGCATCATCCCAAAAGTTCTTTGGCAGCGATGATCGTTCGAGCGACCATCGGCAGGGTCTCGTTGCGCTGCATGGATTTGCGCTGCAATTCACGCAGCGCTTCATGTTCGCTGATCCCCTGTTGCTGCATGAGAATTCCTTTTGCGCGCTCGACGAACTTGCGATCTTCGAGAGCGCGTTCCGCGCATTCGGCTCG
>JAJFHK010000350.1 GCA_021775655.1 Filomicrobium sp.
ATGTCGCGGAAGTCGGCGATCCAATTATGCCGATGACGCAGGGCACTGAGATAGATCCGGCTGCGTTTTATGATGCCGCCGAGAAAAACGGCTTTGGCTGGGGCCGCGAATTTCAGGGCCTTCAATCGATCTCGGCGGAGAATGTAGTAGCGCGGGGCAGGATTGTTGTGGGTGATCGGAATGTTGCCTCATCACTATCATCGGCATTGGACCCAAGGGTCGTTGATTCCGCGCTACAGCTGATGCTTGCGTGCGATGATGACTTTGGCGGTCAGGGCCTACTTCCGGTGGGTATTGCGCGCGTTGAAGTTCGCGGTTCGCTTTGCCACGACTGCATCGCTACGGCTGTCAGGCGTGCTGACGGCAAGAACTTCGTAGCTACCGTGACAATCGCGTCCACGGAAGAGGCGCCGATCGTCCGCTTTGAGGGTCTTAGATTGCGGAGCAACCGCCGCATGAGGAGACCTCAGGGGAATGGCGCGGCGAGTGCGCAATTCTACAGCGAGTTCTTTGAGGCTGTTGACGTCACTGCTCCGGACCGGCTTCAAGACGGGACGTGGCTGATTCTGGCGAACGACAGATGTACATATTCGGGACGCATTGCCGAAGCACTTGGCGTTCGGGGAAGGCAGGTCGAGTTACGGTCTATAGCGACCGATTGTGCGAATGACCCACGCGTTTACCTGGAAGCTTTCCACGACTGCTTTGAGCGCTCGCCATTGGCCGGCATTGTCTATGCTTTGCCAGTGTCGCTGACTGCAGAAGGTTCGCTGGATATAGCGGATGCGGCGCGAGGTGAAGTGGTCCGGGCGACCGCATTTGGCCGGGCAATCGCTGAACTCGCTACCGACGTGCCGCTGCCGAAGATCACAGTCCTGACGCGCGGGGCTCGAGTCGTCGATGAGCACGAGGCAATTACTGAAATTGGCCTGGTGCAATCGGCTCTTCTCGGTCTCTTCCGAACGATTGCAATGGAAACGCCTGAAGTTTCGCTGCAACTCGTCGATATTGACAACGAGGGGATGGACGACCCACATGCCATCCTCAGCGTTCTTGCCTACGGTGGTCGGGAAACAGAAGTTGCCATTCGCTCCGGCCGTGTCTTTGCTGCAAGGTTTGGCGAGCTTTCCGACGACGCACTGGCACCGTCGACCATGCCGATTTCGCAGCTGGGAAGCTTCCGTAATTTTGGACTCCGACACCGTGGACCACCAGGAGCGGATGGTTTGCGGTGGCAGCAGACGAGACTCGACCCCCTCGGTCCCGACGATGTGAGCGTCGATGTGCGTGCTGTTGGATTGAACTTTCGCGACGTCATGGCGGTTGCGGGATTGCTGCCGGAGGATGCCGAACCGTCGCCGGCCATCGAAGCTCTCGGGTTAGAGCTTTCGGGAACCGTTGTCGCACGCGGTACCAACGTGCAAGAATTCGACATCGGCGATCATGTACTTGGCATGGGAAGAGGTACACTGCAGCGGCAGGTAACGTGGCCAAGTGCTGCGCTAACGCGCGCTCCCCGCAATCTCTCGCATGTCGAAGCCGCTACGATTCCGACTGCTTTCTTAACGGCGCACCATGCGCTCAACAAGACTGCTCGGTTGCAGCAAGGGATGAGCGTGCTCATTCACAGTGCGACGGGCGGTGTGGGGCTGGCGGCGATTGCACTGGCTAGGCGTGCAGGTGCGCACATTCTTGCCACTGCAGGAACGGACGAGAAGCGAGAGTACCTGAGAAGGCTTGGGATCGAGCAGGTGTTCGATTCACGTAGCGTTGGTTTTGCTGACGACGTGTTGCGCGTCACCAAGGGTCGCGGCGTTGATGTCGTTCTTAACTCTCTGGGTGGCGAGTTCATCGAAAAGAGCCTCGCCTGTGTCGCGCCTTATGGTCAGTTTCTTGAGCTCGGCAAACGTGATGTCTACGCCGACAGCTCACTTGGGCTTCGCAGCTTGCGTTCGAATATTTCTTTCCACGTCATCGATCTGGCGGCGCTGATCGCAGATCGGCCAGCGCTGGCAGCAGGCATGCTCGACGAAGTTTTAACGATGCTCGCGGCCGAAGAGATCGAGCCACTGCCGGTGTCGCGGTATGGTCCTTCGCAAATCGGTGATGCATTCAGACTGATGTCGGAAGCAAAGCACATCGGCAAAGTTGTCGTGCAACTCGACGATCAAGACTTAGAGATAGAAAGCGCCTTGGGCGATGGCGCGCCGTTCGATCCGGGCGGCACATATCTCGTGACTGGAGGTGTTGATGGGTTCGGCCGTTCTGTTGGTGAATGGCTGGCTGCTCACGGTGCCGGCCGCGTTGTCCTTGCGTCGCGCAATACCGTTACATCAGCGTGCCAATCAGTGGATGGAAAGATCGAGACGCTTCGGCTCGATGTCACCGATGCTGATGGCGTGACAGATGCCGTACAGTCTATGACCCGGTGCGACAAACCGCTACGCGGCATCATCCATGCCGCCGTCGTCTACGATGATGCGCTTCTTGCGAACATGACACAAGAACGGATCGGCCGGGTTCTGGCGCCTAAGATTGACGGTGCGCTCAATCTCACTC
>JAJFHK010000036.1 GCA_021775655.1 Filomicrobium sp.
CATCAGCCATACGTCATGCATGTCCTGCGTGGGAGCGTAGCCTCCTACGAGACACAAGGTCAGGATGATCGGTGCCAGCACCGTGAATGGCAATTTCAGAACGTAGATGAAGGCCGGGATGAACAGGATGTTCAAGATCACCGCAAAAAGGTTTGCGACGTAAAGCGAGGCGATCAGGCCCCATACGAAATCGGGGTTGCTGGTGAAAAGGCGCGGGCCGGGCTCGAGCCCCCAGATGACCATGCCGCCCAGCAGGATCGCAGTCGTTGGGGAACCGGGGATGCCGAGCGTCAGCATGGGCAGCATCGAACCGGTGCTGGCTGCGTTGTTGGCAGCTTCGGGCGCGGCGACGCCTTCGACCGAGCCTTTGCCGAACTTTTCGGGGGTCTTCGACATCTGCTTACCGATGCCGTAGGCCATCAACGAACCAGGCGTTGCGCCGGCGGCTGGCAGGATACCAACGAAATAGCCGAGGAACGATCCCATCGTCATGACGCGCCAAGTCGAACGGGCGATCTCTGCAAAGTTCTTCTTGGTGCGTTCCCAGGTCATGGTGGCTTCCGACAGCATGGATTTGCCGCCAGCCTTGGCATTTTCCTCGACCGTCCAGAGCATTTCGCCAATGCCGTAGATGCCGATAGCGAGGACGAGGAAGTTGATACCGTGCAGGAAGCCGGTGATATCGCCGAAGATCAGGCGGGGAGCACCCGACATGATGTCGAGACCGACAGCGGCCAACACGAGGCCGATACAGATCGAGAAGATCGTCTTTGGAATGTCATCGCCGCCGAGCCCGACGAACGTTGCAAACGCCAACAACATCAACGCAAAAGTCTCTTGCGAACCGAACGTCAACGCAATGTGAGCCAAAGGCGGCGCAAAGAACGTGAACAGCACGACCGAGATAGACCCCCCGACAAACGAGGCCACAGCCGCTGCCGTCAGCGCCTTGTCCGCAAGCCCCTGCTTGGCTAGCGGCCGCCCATCGAAGGTGGTTGCCACCGCCGTCGACGCGCCTGGAATACCCAGCATAACCGACGAGATTGCACCACCATACATCGCCCCGTAGTAAATCGCGCAGAGGAAGATGATGGCGCCATCCGGCGGCACAAGGAACGTCAACGGCAATAGAATGGCAACGCCATTGACCGAACCCAGACCCGGCATTGCACCGATGAAAAGGCCGACTGCACAGCCGACGACAATCAACATCAAGTTAAATGGCTGTAGGGCGACCAGGAAGCCGTGACCAAGCAGCGTGAAGATTTCCATCATGGCGCGACGCTTTTCTCGTTACGAATTTGTATTTCACGAGCCTCGAAAGAAGACCCCATTCTAATTGCAGTCCATTCGGCCCGGACTTAGCCCAACACACGCCAGCTAGAGGCCATAGATGTATGCGAAGATCGGTAGGAACAGCGGTTCGCTCATTCCTTTTGGCAGCGAGATCTGCAGCATCACCTCAAAGAAGATGAACGTGATCACCGGCACGATGATTGCCGTTACAAATGTCGCTAACCACGAGTGGCTACCAATCACTTTGAGGTAGAAGATAATAAACAGCGGCAACGCGCCATAGAAACCGATCCCCTTGAAGCCACCGATCCCAATTCCTTCGACAAGCGCTATACACGCGGTCAAAGCAAACGCCACCAGGAAGACCGGCATGAACATCCCGGGTTCGAAGAAGGGCTCTTCATTATTGGCAACAGGTCCGACGCGGCGCACCCAATTGATGAGCACCCAGACCGTCGAAGCAAACATCGCCACAGAGAGCCAGAATGGCCAAGCGCCGCCACCAGGCCCCACTTCACGCACCCATCCGATCGGCAACTCCATGCTTTTCCACATGAAGTAGGCAGATAGCGCCGCCATCGCGAGCCCCATCAACAGTTCGGCAGTCCGCACAGTCATCGCTCTAACCTTCTTACCGGCGGCCCGAAATCACTTTCGAACCAGACAGCAGCCATCGCGCAGTACGGAATCCTCCGTACCGATTGGCGTTCATTCGCGATCTTGAAACGCTTCGAATTCAGGGACTTCAATGAGGCCCCACGTCCGGCCGGACCAAAGTCCGGCCGGCTCATGGTCAGTGAGCGATTATTTGATTTCGCCCATTTCCTTCAGCATCGTGGCGTGAATGGCTTTCTCATTCTGCCAGTAAGCTGCCAGCGCGTCGCCGGAAAGTGCGTCACCACGCAACTTCTTCTTGGTGCGGTAGCCCTGCCAGTCCTTGGAGTTGAACACCTTCGTGAACAAGTCCTGGTAATAAGCAGCAGCATCAGCGCTCATGCCGGGCGCGCCAACTACGGTGCGCTGCATGAAATATACAAAGTCCTTGCCCAGGTCCTTCAATGTAGGCACGCCATCGTAAATCGGCTCAGGCGTAAAACAGGCCAAAGGTTGCGTTTTGTTGGACGCATCGCCTGGCTTGTAAAAAGGTTCCTGCTCGGACGGGTTGTTGACCGTCGAGTTAGCGTTGTTACCAGCGAGTTCCTTCGCAACCTTACCGCCGCCCTTGTAAGGAACGTACTTCATCTCCAAACCATAAGCAGTGTTCAGATAATCAGTAATTAGGTTATCTTCCGAAGCCTTGCCAGTACCAGCCATGATCCAGTTCTTGCCGGCCTTTTTGGCAGCTGCAACGAACCCGTCAACGTCCTTGATACCTGAATCTTTGTTGACCCAGAGGCAGAACGTATCTTCGGCCATACGCATGACCGGCGTGAATTCTGCGATATCGACACCAAGCGCTGGCTGGCGAAGCGGCGTCGTATAGAACGAGTTCAGGGTGAACATGATCGTGTGATTGTCGCCCTTCTTGCCCTTCATATAAACAAGAGCTTCAGCACCCGAGCCGCCCGGCTTATTGACGGGGATCACGGGAACCGCCGCCAGTTTTTCTTTGGCAATGATCGACTGCATAAAGCGGACGGCTTTATCAGCCCCACCGCCCTTACCAGCCATAACTACGAACTCGATCGGCTTTTGCGGCTTCCATTCGGCCATTGCAGCCGAACTAACACCAGCAACGAGCGCGGTTGCGCCCGTCAGTCCCAGGGCAAGCCCTAGCATCCGTCCACTACGTTGAAGCATCAAAATTCCTCCCTTTTGCGCTTCGTTTTTTACTTCAGGCCCCCGGAACCTAAACGGTCCTTCGTCCTGTGTCGCTTCTGTTACGTTTCTTAAGGGCGACAACATGGTCATGTGGCAATTGCACGCCCCTTTTGGGATACAATATGCCAAGAAACTTGTGAGTGCAACGGATATCGAGGCGGAAGACTCAAGAAAAGCAAGTCGACCCCGCAAATTTGGAAAAAATGGAATAGAAGGCGCCGCGCTTAGAAATCCGCGTTATGAACATCGCACGGTGTCCGCAAAAAGAAGCGCAAGCAACACGGTCGCGCAAGCTGCTCCGCAGTGGCCAACATACGCATTTGCCTCGATCTAGAGAAGCCGCAACATGCAATTGCACGAATTTCAGGCGAAGGAACTCTTGGAGCGCTACGGCCTGCGAATCCCTCGCGGGCGCATTGCCGGCGACATCGAACAGGCCCGGCGTGTTGCAAGTCGCCTCAAGTTTCCCCGCTATGCCGTCAAAGCTCAAATGCGAACGACTGAAAGATTGGCTGAAGGCGGCGTCCGCTTTGCCGCCTCAGCTGACGGTGTTGCCGCAACTGCAGCGACAATGCTGGGAACGTCGCTATCCTCCGGTTCGCACAACGCTCACCAAGAGTTTGTCCGCTGGGTTCTGATCGAAGAAATCATCGCCTGCGCCTTGCAACTTTATACGGCTGTCGTTCTCGATACCGCCTCTGGCAGGCTGGTTTTGTTGACCAGCAGGACAGGTGGCACCGGCATTGAGACCCGCGCCGCCAACGAACCGGACCTCATCAAGAAGACACCGCTGACGATCACTCAAGATGGTGTTGATGGCGACTTTGACGGCGCCGCAATTGAACTCGGGCTGCCTGAGCAAGCGACAGGTAATGCCGCAAATATCTTGCGCACAATCGCCCAGATTGCCGTCGAACTCGACGCAGTCCAAGTCGAAATCAACCCCCTCGCCCTAACGCCGTCGAACGAGTTGATCGCCCTCGACGCCAAACTCAAGATCGACGATCATGCCATGTTCCGTCACCCTGGCCTGGCTGCATTCCGCGAAGCCGTAACGAATGAAGAGGACGATCCCCACGAGCTCGGTGCCGACCGCCATCAGATCAACTATGCCGCGCTTGACGGAAGCATTGGCCTAATCGTCAACGGTGCTGGACTAGCTCTTGCGACCCTCGACATGCTCATAGACTTTGGCGGCGAGCCTTCCAATTTCATGGACATCCGAACCACGGCCACAAGCCTGGACATAGCGTTCGGAGTCGAACTGGTACTGAACAATCCCAACACCAAGGCGCTCCTCGTCAATGTCCACGGCGGTGGCATGCAACGTTGCGATACGATTGCCGAAGGCATAGCGATAGCGGTCAGCCGTACGTCGCGAGCCCTGCCAGTCGTGGCCCGTTTTGCTGGCAACAACGCAGACTTTGCCAGCGTCCGCCTGAAGGGAGCCGGCATCGGATTCGAAGAGGCCGACGATATGATGAGTGCCGTCCGGCGCATCGTCGAGCTTGCCAAGGCAGAGACTTTAGCGTGATTGATCGCGCAAACATCAGCGACGTTTCGACTTTTTGACCGAATGCCCGTGGTGGTATACCAGCCCTGGCAGCACAAAAAAAGAGGGGGAGCGAATCCGATGAAGGTTTGCATCTACGGCGCAGGATCGATTGGCGCCCATTTAGCGGTTCTATTGCACGGTGCCGGTGTAGACGTATCGGTCATCGCTCGAGGTCCACACCTGGAGGCGATGCAGGCCAACGGCCTCAAACTCATTATGAATGGTCAAGAGAAAATCGCCCGTCTTCGCGCAGCCAAGAACCCCGAAGAACTTGGTGTCCATGACTATGTGATTGTGGCGGTCAAATCGCACCAGGCATGGGACGCCGCCGAACACATGTTGCCACTCATCGGTCCGGATACGCACGTCGTCACGGCGCAGAATGGAATTCCGTGGTGGTACTTCCACGGCCTCAAGGGCCCATGGGAAGATAAGCAGCTCGAAAGCGTTGATCCCGGCGGTCGCCAATGGAAGGCCATCGGCCCGCAACGGGCAATCGGCTGCACCGTTTATCCCGCAGCCGAGATCACTGAACCCGGAGTCATCACGCACACCTACGGCGACCGGTACAATCTTGGTGAACCGAATGGCGAAATCACCCCACGTGTGAAGGCACTCGCTGAAGCTCTCGAAGCGGCCGGTCTAAAGTGCCGGCTCTACGAACAAATCCGTGACGACATCTGGCTGAAACTGTGGGGCAACCTCTGCTTCAACCCGATTTCTGCGCTCACCCACGCAACTCTCGACATCGTGGCAACGGACCCGGGTACGCGCGCAGTTGCCCACGGGATGATGAGCGAAGCCGAAACACTGGCCCGCAAGATGGGCATTGAATTTCGAGTCGACGTCGAACGACGTATCAACGGTGCAGCAGGCGTTGGCGCTCACCGCACGTCGATGCTTCAGGATCTCGAAAAGGGTCGCAAAATTGAGCTGGATGCCCTGCTGACCGTCGTCGCGGAAATGGGCAAGCTCGTCGAAGTCCCGACGCCTACGATCGACACGGTTCTCGCCTTAACCCAACAAATGGGCCGTGTTGCCGGCGTCTACCCAGTATTCCCTGAACTCGAAGGCGGCCTTTGACCGACACGCTAATTCGAGCCTGAATCGCAAGTCAATTGTGCCTGTAATTTAGGTGTATACACGTTGGCGCGTAGTGACCATCTGCGTTACCCACAAAGGTCACTTCGCTATCGGGATAAAGTGGCCAAATCTGTGCAAAATAGGCCGTCATCGACTCGTTGCGAAAGTGACACAAAATTCGCCGCAAGTTTCCATTGCGAACAACACATAATCGGCATGACTAGTGGACTGGGACAGACGATTGGAGAACCTCCTATAGAGTGAGCTGGAGGTCTTAAACCATTTCCGGAATTAGAAATTCGCGACGTTAAAAAACATTGCGCCACACGACGACAAAGCGCACTGGGCAGACGGCTCACAACCTCTGACGGCTGCCAGAGAACAACGCAACTGCGGGAGAAAAAAACGTCGCAGTTACAAAACGCTGTTCACCATTTCAAGGGACTTGAACGCCATTGCGAGAAGCTGCAATTGTCCCCTGGCAG
>JAJFHK010000351.1 GCA_021775655.1 Filomicrobium sp.
CTTTGCACGTGTTGCTTCATCCCTAGCGTTGATTAAGTGAATGCTCAGTCTTCGACCTAAGCAATATGACAGGCATGTTGGACTCCGTCGAGGCAGGTGAGCTGGCAAATATCTCAGACGTATCGACGATGTTTCGGTTCAGTGCCAACCGTTTCTTGCCAAGTATTTATACAGGTTGCTCTCAACGTGCCCACTTCGTGATAGTTTAGTCATAGACTGTGTGACGCCACCTTGGCTGGTGCGCCAGTGCTGCGTTCGAAGTGAGCCGTTCTCGTCGATGCTTCGGTGCATAACAGCTTATCTGGCTCGTTCCGAGTTGGGTCATTCACGTAGTGGCTCTCCTATCCGTTCTTCCGAAGCGATCTAATAACGGACGCAAAGATCCTCGTTGCCGGGCGATCGGTCAACCTCGTTGCCGATGTTTGTTGGAATCATCGGGAGCAGCAAAGTCTGTGGCTGGTCGGCGGATATGTGGCTGGGTGGCCTTATAACCAGCTTCAATTGCCTGGCGTTTTGGCGTGGCAACACGGCGGCCAGCATAGGGGTCGATGGCGTGAAGGGTGGAGATCCGTTCAATGGGTACGCTCGCCAAGTCATCGGGGCTGACGTCTAAAGCCTGGGCAAGACGCTTTAAAGTATGAACCGCCCACTCACGTTGCGCGGCGGGTGACAACACGTTTCCGGTGACGGCCGCGTCGAGATGAAAGCTCCAGCCCGGCCCGTTGCCTTTGGGCTCAATCCAGCATTCCAAACTACCCTTGCCGCCGAGATAAATTCTCCGGGCACCTGTTGCATTCTGAGTGTGCGTAACGATCATGGATGCATCATCAGTCAAAGTTTGCACTGGAGGCAACACTACCTGGCAGCGAGATAAGCAGTGCTTGCCGACAGCGACACGTTTGAACGAGGGTGTGTTGCACACTGGTCAGTACGAGCGTCGCTGATCAGAGAATGAGCAATCCGCTTGATCGCATTACTGCCGCCTGCCACGATTTCTTCGCGGTACAGCTGGGAAGCGATGGCCGTCAACGTGAGGCGCCCTGATGGGCGCTTTGCTCTTGTCTTAGCGACGACATCGCGGCACACTCATCGTAGCTGTCGTGAAGAGCGTTATAAGCGTCAGCTGCTTGAGGCGTTCGGCTGCTACCCGGCGCCTTTTTTGTTGCCGACTTCTCGACCGTTTCAAGAGAAAACTTGTGGCAGGCTTTCAAGCGTCTCCGCCGTAGCAGGTCGGAACGCGTGCATCGGCGCACCCGGTGTAACCAATGAAAGCTACCCACAAATGGGCATGGACGTTTATGGCCGCAATCCCAGCGGCAAAGAAGGAGAGTATTTTCGTAACAATGTTTGGTGGTGGCGCCCGCTGGCCGATATCTGCCAGTCACTCGCGCCAAAAATTTGCGCCAACTGTAAGCACTGGCAATCCAATGATGGTGACGGTTTGGACGCAGCAGACGCAGCCGCCCTTGCGTCTGTGTTGGAAACACGCATTGATGATGGCACATTGGATAAATTGATCGCTGAGCGCGATGCTTACATTGAAGCGTTGCCCGATGAACCTTGCAGTCTGTGTGAAGGCGCAGGACGGCGTTCCGACGAGTTGGCGATTGAGCATGGCTGGGATAAGAAGCCGTGCAACGCCTGCAAGGGTTCAGGCACTCAACGACCTTTTGAGACGCATTATCCGCAGGATGTCGAGAACGTTCGCGAATTCGCGACATTCCTAAAGGCTTCCGGCGGTTTCAGGATCTGTTAGGCTGCTATGGAATTTCTGGATTTCATGACGGTATCAGGCATTGTTGCCTGGATGTATCTGACATGGCGCCTGGGAGTCGCTCTAAAGCGATTTGGGTCTCAAATACGCTCATTGCCCCGTCGCGTCCGATGGGCGCTCCTAGGCCCTTCCAAGCGCTTCGTGAGCAACCGTCCTCGATCACGCTGACACCGGCCCGATAATGCATGGCGTTCTCATGCCTGCTTTTGACGAGCGCATGAGACCTGCCAGCTATCGGTCCTCTTTCTCCTAGCTGGCTTTCTTTCATGTCTCTGATGGTGCTGCTCCGCCGCCCCGCTCTCCTCGCCGCTTATTGCGGCTCGTCGCCCGCTGCGTCTTCGCTGCCACATCGTTGAGCATGATTCGACCGTTGTAATAGTTGTATCAAGAGAAGGTGGCAGGGGCAGTTGCTTTAGTCCCAAATTGCGCAAGCAAAGCGTCGTTGCGCTGTATTTGAGGTAGCAACATGAATATGCATTGCCGTCGTCAGCGCTTACGAAATGCAAAGACAATTGCCAGCACCATACGAAAAAATATTTTTCAGTTGCCATTGAAATTTTCTCAATTGGCCCCATACCACTTTAAGGTTCAAAGGAGATTACCAAATGAATTGCAATATCCATTTCGCTGCTTCAGCTGAAACCGCTTTAAAGTCAATTGCAGAAGTACGATCGATTCGACGTAATGAATATATGCACAAACGACTAGGAGATAGCGCAATGTTGGCAATGTGGCTTGGGACCATCTCTGCTTTAACTGGATACGGTGGCCCTGAAGCACAGGCGATCATGTGGCCGACAGTGTGTACATCCGGACTCATCTTGGGGTGGATCGAGGCGTCCAACAAGCCAGTAATCGCTGATTTCCAAACTCGGTCTGCCGATATCTCAAAAGAGACGGTATTGTAATTTTCCATCACTTACATCGATTGATCGAACGGCGATCATAGCTGTGCGTCCGTGCTTGCCATGCAAGGTAGGCGTGATAACATTGGCCTTCGCGGGAAGTGACGGGGCATGGATCACTTCATGTCATGGCTGCAAAGATGGTAGTGCGCAGCAGCGTGCAATCGTTCTGTGCACCACGAGGGAAATTCCTGCTGGGCAATCTGATTGTTCTTTTTGGTCGCGTTCAGGATTGGTGGCATGTTAGGCGTCTTAAAGAGTATTTATAGAAATAGTTATTTGAGATCCGTGAGTTTACTAGTTACGATTCTCGGAGGGATCGCCACCATTCATGCCAACTATGGAGCCATTATTGCTCAAACTTGGAAAGATACTGTCTATCAGACCTTTTCCGATGTCATATCGGGCGAGAGTAGAGAGAAGTCGGCGTCGAAACCAACGCCGAATGTACCCCTTCCAGAACGCAATGTTCTCGAAGTCGCGCCGGAACAACAGGCTCGTCCAAGTGGCGAGGTTATCCCGAAAACAAAAAGGGAATGGAATTCCTTTCTAGCGACTTATCACGATTATAGTCCTATCGACGAGAAAGACACCCGTGAAAAAATAGCAAGTGTCCTTGCTTCCGACTGCTCGTTCGATATTGGAAAGGTGGATGATGTTTCATCCAATGCTTGTGATTTCGAAGCAGGGTACGAATTCGATCACCAGAATGTAGGGTGGCATAAGGCTTGGGATGATATTTCTGCAGCTGATGCGATACGAACTTGCGCAATCGTGGCAGTACATCATCGATGCGTTGGTCGACTTTTGTTTCAGTTGGCCCGCAGTATCGACAAAGCACAAAATGGGCGCAGCCAAAAAGACTACTCGGTGCCCCGAACTTTATATATGGCAGCAGAAAAATTGGGAAGCACGGGCGCAACGATAAATTTGGGGGATATGCATTTTTTCGGGAAGGGAGTGCCAATTGACAAGGATCTAGGAAATAAATTCTTTGAGGCCTCAGCAAGGGCTGGCAGCAAGAAGTTTGCCTCAGTTCTTTACCAAAGGTATCGATTTGGTGAGCATGTTCTAGGCTACACGTACCCAATAGATCGAGGCAAGGCGCGTTCGTTTCTCGAAATATATGCAGATGAGGATGCGGAGTTTGCTTACTTGCTGGCACGCGATATAATTGATTCCCAACCAAGCAACGAAGAACTTGTTCTGGCCGAGAGGCATCTCACATATGGGTGTCGGAACGACTATGCTTTGGCTTGTTTCGTGCGGGCAAAATTGTTGGACGTTGTTATTTTAAGTAGAATTCCAAAAAATTCTTCGAAGGCTGCAAAAATTTATGTTCGAGGATTGCGTGCAGCCAAGCGACTGTTCAAATCAAATTGCCCAAGTTGGACACCCGGCGAATCATACGATGAGAAATGTTCCCCTTCTTTCCATCAAGCCCAGTTAAGTTGGAAGGAATTGAGCATTGAATTCCGAAAAGAACTGCGGAAGAGTTTGATAGATGCTAATATTGTAGAATCTTGGTGGGAAGCAGTGATTGGTAGTGATGAAGAAAAAGCAATTCGGGTGTTTCTATCCAAAAAGTGATCGCTCACGGATCATCGGTAGTTTGTTCTGAACA
Organism: Filomicrobium sp.; assembly: GCA_021775655.1. Lineage (GTDB taxonomy): Bacteria > Pseudomonadota > Alphaproteobacteria > Rhizobiales > Hyphomicrobiaceae > Filomicrobium. Next base: position 4,304 of record JAJFHK010000351.1, read on the forward strand.
TAGAATTGGAAATTTGATTACTGCCAATTCTGCTGATATGCTGTCTGCGTATAGAGCAAGACCCAGCTGCATTCTTCTAACATCGTCAGGTAATTCAGACAATTCACCAAATACCGACGTCGCGTGTTGAGTCAGAGGTAGGCGGTAAGCCAGGGCACTCGGCAATACGCTTTTGATTCCGGTTGAAATGTCTCTTTCTGTTGGCTCTTGCGTCGTCAGGATCAGCCTTATCCCTGCACTGCGCCCCCGTTTTCCGAGATGCATCATCGCAGTCATGAAGGCTTGGTGGCTCTTAAACTCGTCGGACTTGCGGTCGGGGTTGTCGCAAAGGTTGAACGCCCCGAACTCATCAATGACAAGCGCGATGTAGCCCGAGTAGGTGTTGTCTTCCCCTCGCTCGACCATCTTCGCATTCCGCGCCTTCATCGTTCTCACCAGATCGGCTGCCAGGTGCCACAGATCCTCGGGTTCGCTGTAGGTCGAGACCTTTGGGTGAATGCCTGTGTAGCGCCTGAAGGCAACCCCTCCCTTGCCGCAGACCAAATGCACGTGATCGAACTGATCGATGTTGTGCAGGAACGAGCGTAGGAGTACGTGAAGCCCATTACTCTTGCCCATGCCGGTGGTGCCGCACACAAGCGTATGGGTCATTTCGTTGATGGGAACGTAGAAGGGCTTGCGGGTTTCGACATCGATGCCGAGGAACAAGTCGCCGTCGCGCAACCACTTCGGATTGAACGGGATAATGTCGGGCAATGGTTTGCGACGTATCAATGAAATCGTCGTGGCCGTATGTTTCTCGATCGACCAATCACCGTCAAACCATTCATTGACTGCCGGCAGATGCTGACGCCACAGCTGCACGTCGACAGGGCCTCCCGTGACGACATATGTCAAACGACCCCGCTGTGGGTTGGATCGCTCAAAGCATAGTCGCGGAAAGGTTTTGCCGACCGTCAGATTGAGATAGGGGCCGAGCAGGTACGGTCTAGCGCCTGGGTGCAAGTGATCAAAATCGACTTTCTTGGGCCGCCCACCTGGCACAAGAGATTCCAGCATCGCGGATAATAGAAAGTAGTAACTCTGCGGGATGGCCTGACGCGTTGTGGGGTCGGTGCGCCGAAAAAGTTCCATCGCTCCGGCGAGCTTGTTGGGTTCCAGATCAAAGTTCACCGCCGCACATCGCTCATCCTCATTTGCAGCGACGGAAAAACCTGCGGCTGTGATCAGCGCTTTAAGGTTCGTCACCTGGTGCCTCTTCGCCTCGATTGCGACGATAAGCCGTTTGGCTTCTGCCAGTTGCTCAGCTGTTGGTTTGGTCATGGAATGAACCTCGGCCTGGATTGTAAATTTGCGAGCTCGGCTTCATGAACTGAAATTTCCCAATCAAGTTGCTGGTTTGTGCGGTGAAGATCGGCGATGAACACTGGCCACGTGAGGGATACATCCACCGAGCGTTGAGCAATCCACTGTTCCCACACCTGCCATTCGACTGAATCGCGTTGCAGAACGGTGGGATCGAATGGCTTTGAAGCCTTCAATCGGACCGGCTCAGGGGGCGGTCGACGCTTGAACGATGGCGCGCCGCCCCCGATACGTTTCCTGATGCCGGCAAGAAGCTCCACAAAAGTCATCAGCTCTTCTTCTTGCGCGCTGTTGAATGGCTGTAAGAAGTGCCCTTGTCGAGGCCGGGACGGATTTCAAAGAGCCGGCGCGGTGCATGGCCTGGCCGGTAGGTTGGATCGGTTCCACCGGACACGAGGTTGAAGTGGGCGCATGTTGCTTGAAACAGATCGGGATCGGCATTCACGCGCGGGGTAAGGTGCCAGAAATATTGCAGGCGCAGACCTTTGCGTTTCATGGTGGCGACGCTGTAGGCCACGGCATGGCCAAAGCGACTGCTGACAGCCTCGATCATGCTGCGCCCGCTGGATACATCGACAGAGATTTGAGGATCGGTGACGAGCTGATCGAATAGAAGCGTCGCCTCGTCCTCGATGTGGCCGTCGTGGCTGATCCCCTTGATGGTAAGCCCGGCAATACGGCCTTCGGCGTAGCCTTGTTGCGCGATACGGATGGTTTCATCGGATGCGCCAAAGTTTTTCAAAAAATCCCCCAGGCAGGTTGCCCGCATCAGTGATGTTGGAATTACGGTGGCTTTCAGTTTGGGTGCCAGTTCAACGGTCGGGGGCATGGAACAATTCTCCTATGGTCTGACGTTTTAAAAAATTGCGGGAGCGGGTTGATACGCGCGCCTTGGCGAGTGCCTGAACCTGGGTTGGATCAAGTGGGGTGGGTCGGCGCAATTCTGCTTCAGCCTTTTGAAGATCCGGCATGCCATCGGTAATCAGTCCGTCCATGCGTGCTTGGAGTAGATCGTTCTTGAGGGACGACCAGAATGCGACTGGCTGGTTGCGATAGGTTCGGGCGAGATCGTCGATCAGCTGACGATCGGCAGTTGTTTTAGGTTGCAGCACGTGATGGGCGATTTGGGCTTTTTCGTCCGTAGTGGGGGCATGCGTCACCCACTTGGCGCGGCCGTCGCGAAAGAGGCTTGAACGCATCGTCGTAAAATCGTTGCCCGTTAGAATAAACGGCAAGCCTGACCCATCGAAGTTGCGGGCTTCGCGCGTATCGGCCAGATGCTGCAGTCGCTGGGTGATAAGGTTAGTGTTGATCGTCTTGCTGGTGTTGGGGTCACCGTCGGCGCGCCAGATGCCGAGATCGGCATCATCAAGAATGACGACCGTGTGCAGCTGATTGGTTTTTGAGAACGTAATCACTTCAGCGATAAACGCGTCGAGGGTTTCAGTGGCACCACCTTCATGTTTGCTGGCGAGCATGGCGACCGGCAGCATGGCAACGCCGAATCCAAAGCGGAGCGCGGCGTCGCACACGGTGACCGTCTTGCCCACTCCCTGCGCCCCTTGTACGAGCAGGAAAGGTTCTGCCGTTGCTTCAAGCGACGGCAGTGCGTTGCTGAGAAGGTGGCGAAAGACTTCGCGGCTCAATTGTTCGAACGGCACGCCATCGGCGCAGAGGAATTCGCCGGGCCGGCGAAAAAAGCGGGCAAAGCGGGGTAAATCCGTTGGCATTGTTGAAGCCTGTAAGTTAGCGACTTTGTTCATGACAGGTCCTCGTCGACCGTTGCCGGTTCGCTGGCATCGGTGGTTTCATGGGTGTGGGAAAAGAAGTCGTCGAGTGGGAGCGCTTCGACTTCGGTGTCGGCGTCGTCCTCATCGGCGGCAGTGAAAAGAACGAGCAGGTTGGCGAAGGCCTGGCGTTCAACTTCGGGATCGATTTTGACAGGCTCATCGGGCGGAACCGGCGAGTCGTCCTCGCTTTCTGCCAGCTTGGGATCGCGCTGGCGCTCCAACTCGGCCTGCAGAGCATCTTCCTCCGCGTAGAGGGCATCCTTTTCACTTTCATTGGTGATCATCGTCATTGGGGTCTCCTTGG
>JAJFHK010000352.1 GCA_021775655.1 Filomicrobium sp.
CAGCCGTCATTGGCAAGGAGCTGCCAAAGAAGCCGGGCTGTTCGACGCAAAGTCCGATGTCGCCGCCGTGCTTGCTGCCCTTGGTCTCGATCCTGGTAAGCTGATGATCACACGCGATGCACCTGAATGGTTCCATCCTGGACGCTCGGGCATCATCCGCCTCGGACCCAAGATTGCACTCGCCCATTTCGGTGAATTCCATCCAGCGACGTTGGCGGCCCTCGACGTTGAAGGGCCGGTGGTCGGTTTTGAAATCTTCCTTGACGCCCTGCCACCAGAGAAGAAGAAATCGCGCACACGCACACCGTTGGCGCAAACGGACCTTTTACCGGTCCGCCGGGATTTTGCGTTTGTCGTCGAAAAGAGTGTCGCTGCAGGAGAACTCATCAAGGCAGCAGGTGGCGCCGACAAGAAGCTGATTTCCGACGTAACCGTTTTTGATGTCTTCGAAGGCGGCAGACTTGCCGAAGAAGGAAAGAAGTCCCTTGCGATAGAAGTCACGCTCCAGCCCGATGTTGCAACTTTGACTGACAAAGATATCGAGGCAGTTTCCCAGAAGGTCATTGCAGCTGTCACAAAAGCGACAGGCGGAGAAATACGCGGTTGATCCACTTTGGAATTTGCGTTCCGCGTGACTGACCTTATCCCGGTGCGGAGAAATGTTGTGTGGCTCGCCGCACATAAAATGTAGTGCGCCTACCTAATTCGCCTGCTAAGTCCCATTACGCCGGGTTCGGATGTTCGGCGCAAATGGCAGGGAACAGGAAACAAAAGCGATGCTTGAACAACTCATTCCGCTTATCGCGGGCGCAGGCGGCGGCGCCGCTGGCGGCAACATTATCGGTTCGATGTTCAAAGGCGGCAGCCGCGGCTCGAACTCCATAGTCGGCATGGTCGCCGGCGTCATCGCCACCTACTTCTTCGGTGATACGCTCGGTCCCATCATCGGCAGCATGGTCGGTTCCGGCATGCTGGAACAGATTATTGGTGGCCTACTGACAGGCGCCGGCGGCGGCGGCGCAGGCGCCATTATCTGGAGCATCATTCGCTCCATGATGGGCGGCCGCTAATCCTCAATAGCAACTAAGACGAATGAAAACAAAGGGCGGCTGGAGGTCATCTCCACGCCGCCCTTTGTATCGCGTCATCGATTGTGCGAAGTTATGACTGCGCTTCCAGCTTCCGCTCCAGCGAAGCAATCCGGTTGTCCTGCTTGATCGCGTGCAGAGTCAGTTCCTCAATCTTCTCAAGTAGCTGCATCGCGAGCGACGTCATGCCGACGCCGTCTTGACGCATGGATTGAGCAGAAGCAATGCCCGGCAAATGCCGGTTGGCGGCGATGAATTTTTCAACCTGACCCAGCGGTGCCAGATCATAGTCGGCCGCGAACACATGGTCGGCCCCTTTGAGATTCTCACCCTTGACCTTGATCTCGCCGCTGCCACCAACGATCTCGACCGTCGTCGAGCCACTGGCATCCATTGCGCGGATGTTGCCGTCGTGGGCTTCGAGTTCAATGCGGCACACACCTGATGATGTCGTCATCATGATGTCACCATCATGCCCATTGCCACCGAGCGTGACATTGCCCTCCCCGCCGTCGATGTGGATCGTCGCCTTTCCGAGATGATCCAAGAGCGTTAAGTCGCCATCCGCGCCGTTTCCGCCGAACGTGCCGTTGCCTTCGCCGCCATCGAGGTGAACCGTTTGCTTGCCTCGTTCGTCGACGAGCGCGAGGTCGCCTTCCGCACCGTTGCCGCCTAGAAGAATATTTCCGTCGCCGCCGTCAAGGTGGATGGTCTGCTTGCCCTTGGCGTGCATCAGAGTGATGTCGCCGACCGAGCCGTTTCCACCAAGCCACATATTGCCTTCGCCACCATCGATGTGGATCGTCTGGCGTCCGCGCCCATTGACCAGCGAAATGTCGCCTTCCGCGCCGCTGCCGCCGAGCAGGATGTTTCCCTCCCCGCCGTCAAGCGCGATCGTTTGCTTGCCGCGAGAATCAAGCAGCGTGATATCTCCCTGGCTGCCGTTTCCGCCAAGTGTGATGTTGCCTTCACCGCCATCGATATGGACGGTTTGTTTGCCTTTTTCATTGATGAGCGCGAGGTCACCTTCAGCGCCATTGCCGCCCAGCGTAATGTTGCCATCGCCGCCGTCGAGGTGAACCGTCGGCTGGCTTAAGCCGTTCAGAACTGCGATGTCGCCTTGCGCGCCATCTCCCCCAAGCAGGATGTTTGCTTCCCCGCCGTCGATGAGCAGCGTCTGTTCGCCATCCGAATTGAAAAGCGCGATATCGCCTTGGCTTCCATTACCGCCGGCGAAGAAGTTTGAATTGCCGCCGTCGATCGTGACGCACAACTCACCGTCGGCATTGAACATGCGTATGTTGCCGTTGGCACCGCCGCCGCCAAGATTGATATTGCCGCCGTCGCCGTCGAGTTCGACGGTTATGTTGCCGCTCTTGTTGCCGACCTTCGCCGACCGGTCCAGCTTTGCCATTGTCTATTCTCCGTTAACACTGCGTCACCGATCCGCGGCAGTCACGAACGTACCGGAGTGGATCTGTTGCGCGCAGACTAGCGGAATAGGTCCTCCAAAGCTGGTGCGGAAGTCGAAAAGGTTAATAGGCAGGGAAGGGGCTGAAAATTGTTAGGCGGACGCACAAAACTGTATCAACGGGTTTGCAAGACTAGGAGTATGCCGGCCGCAAAACTCAGCGGATAATCGGAGGCAAGGGCTGACTATCCGCTTAAGAATTCTTCCCCCAAGGAAACGCTTGCCGTTCCGGCAGCTTCCCGCCGTCTTGCTTCAGTGCATCGGCAATCCGCAGCCCCTCATTCCATTTTGCCATCCGTTCCGATCTCGCGAAAGATCCGACTTTGAGTTGCTTGACGCCCCAGCCGACAGCCAGGTGAACGATGGTGACATCCTCGGTTTCACCGGAGCGTGCTGATACGATGGCATCCCAGCCATCATCCCTCGAAGCATCAAGCGCGGCCTTCGTTTCCGTCAGCGTTCCTGCCTGGTTTGGTTTTATCAATGCAGTATTGCAGGCCTTTATGCCGGCTGCAGAGCGAATGCGGTCGGCAGATGTGCAGATGAAGTCGTCAGCAACGATCTCGACTTTATTACCTGCCGCAGCAGTAAACTTGGCCATGGCCTGTGGGTCATCCTCACCAAGTGGATCCTCAATGGCAACTATTGGGTAGCGCTCCAGCCACGAAAGCAACATCTCGATCAGTCCGTCGGAGTCGACTTCCCTGTCATCTGCGGCAAGCCGATACTTCCCGTCACGGCCAAAATCGGTCGCAGCGATGTCGAGCGATATGGCAACATCCTCGCCCGGAACCAATCCTGCCCGCTCGATCGATCTCACTAAGTAGTCCAGCGCCTGATCGTTCGCTTCGAATGTTGGCCAGTATCCGCCTTCGTCCGCCACGCCCTGCCTAAGTCCTGCCTCGCTCATAAGAGCCCCTGCTGCCTGGTAAACTTCAGCGGTCCACTCCAACGATTGCTCATAATTTTCCGCGCCAACCGCAATAACCATGAAGTCCTGAACGTCCACGCGTCGTCCGGCATGCGCGCCGCCACCGAAAATCTGGATTTCTGGAAGCGGCAGGAAAAATGCGTCTTGAGATTGTCCGAGGTATCGCCACAGCGGCAGTTTTTCTGCACTCGCTGCGGAATGAGCAATTGCCATTGAGGTTGCAACGAGCGCGTTACCGCCCAACCGGCTCTTGTTCTCAGTTCCGTCCAATTCAATCATCGCCGCATCGGCACCGGCTTGATCACGGGCGTCACGGCCACGCAAAGATTGCGCGATTTCCTCGTTTATAGCGGAAACCGCATGGAGCACGTCGTAGCCGCCAAACGCGGTGCCGCCGTCGCGTTTGTCGACGGCTTCCAAGCTGCCCATCGATGCACCTGCCGGCGCAATGGCGCGTCCGCAAGCTCCGCCCGATAGATGAACCTCCGCTTCTACGGTCGGCCTTCCCCGCGAATCCCAAACGCGACGGCCTCTCACAGCGGTGATGTTCGTACTCACAATGTTAGTTCCCGTTTCCAAGCCGCAATAACATCTGCCAAACGAGAGGGCGGAGCTTTGAGCAATTTGCGAGCACAACGGCGCACTCTATCTTTATCATCATCTTCGGTGACGTATTCGACGGGAGATTTCCCATCGACGCGCGCAAGAAATAGTCCCGGCAGTAAGCTGGCCGCGCGCGCCTCAAGGTGATCTGCGGCTTCCCAATCAACCGCTGCGAGATAAGCCGAAGCCATGGCTTGGAAACAAACGATGTAGGCTGGCTGCACGTCCTTGTTCCAAAGGCATTTCAGCATGAAATGATTGAGGCAAAAAGCGAGATCGAATGCTGGATCGCCAACACACGCGCATTCCGCGTCGAGAAATACGGGGCCTTTCGGGCCGATCAGAATGTTTTTCGGACTGACGTCACCGTGGATCATTGCAAGTCTTGTTCTTGCTGTCCGGCGGCTCAATTCGCACAATTCAGGAGCAAGGTCCTGATGTCGTTCAGCTGCCGCCTCCAGGTAGGGTTCAAGCCGGATGGCTTGAAAAATGTCCGTCCGTGGGAATGTCGCCGCGACAGCAACTGAGCCTGCTGTTCCTGAATGTATGGCACAAAGTAGTCTGCCTACCTCCGCGGCCTGCGCCGGCTCAGCGTGACCGGCCTGCAATTCGCGTTTCCATAATGCATGGTTGTCCTCCGGAAGGTATTCCATCGCGAATAGCTTCGCATCGTTATCATGAAGCAAGACGCGCGGGACAGACCCCGGAACGATTGAGTCCGCTAACCTGTACCAGGCGACTTCGAACCGGTTGCGCTCCACTGGCGCAAACCACGCTGCCTCGACCTTCAATTGCGGCAGCGCCTGCTTGAAGCAGAATGTTTGCTCCTTGGTTTCGACCTTCCAGATGTCGGAGGAGACACCACCGGTCAGCGGTTCGAATTTCGTCTCCTCAGAGTTGTTTATTAGTCCGGCGTTCTGCAGGATGCCGATCACCGCCGCATCGGGTCTACGGGAATCCGCCGGCCTGGATGACATCACGGTGTGCTCCGAATGGTGGTCCCCCAAATCTAATTGCTATGCTCTGGGGCAGGTCTGCCGCAGTAGGCTATGCAAACATCCCAATCTTATCGAACTTTTTATTCAACACATTGCCTGCATCAGGGTATTGCAGCCAGTCCTCGATCACGCTCGCAAGTACCTGACGGAAGTCGGTCGTATAAACTAGGTTTTCCGTATCATCGAGAGCCGAAAGGCTCGGCGGCGTTCCGTAATGTCCACCTTTGACGCCATTTCCGAAGGCAAACATGACATTTGCTGTGCCGTGGTCGGTGCCGCGGTTCGTGTTTTCCGCCGCCCGCCGCCCGAATTCGCTGAATACAAGCACCATCACATCGTCAGCCCGTCCGATCCGGTCGAGGTCCTGCATGAACGCGTGGACGGCGTCGGAGAAGTATGTCAGCAGCCGGGCGTGCTGGTTTGGCTGCTGCACGTGAGTATCGAAGATGTTGTTGCGAAACGAGGTATAGTAGAGCCGCGTTGGCATACGAGCCTCGATGAGAGAAGCGATCTTCGGTAAGTCGAGCGAAACCAGCCCGTAGTCGACCGGAGACTTGTAGTTTTCCCAGGCGTCGCGAACTTTGACCGACGCTTCGCGTGCACTTCGGGCAACGTCACGCAGGAAGGCTTGCGAGCTGTTCTCAGTGACGCGTTTTGCGTCTTCGTCAACGTGAAACGGCACGCCCTTCGGGACAAACCCGTCAGGATCATCGAATACGACCGGCACATGATTCCGGCTGCGGACTGCAAGTGACTGCGTGGCGTCGATGTTGACGATTGGGTAAGGTGCGTTTTCCTGCAACAGCACATCCGCCAAGCGCCCTACCCACCCGTGGGAGGCGCCGCTATTTGGCGCAGCTGTGTGCCAGTAGGCCATCGAATTGAAGTGCGAGAATGAGGGTTGCGGATAGCCTACACCATGGATGACTGCCATGCGCCCATCTTTGAACAGCTTCTCCATCCCCGCCATTTGCGAGTTGAGGCCGTAGTCGCCGTCGATTTTACGCAGTTTGCTTTCTTTAATGCCGATCGTCGGGCGGAGGCGGTAATAGTCATCATTGCGAAATGGCACAACGGTGTTGAGGCCATCATTCCCGCCGGAAAGTTCCAAGACGACCAGAGTGCGTTTGGCGGCTTGCGTTTCACGTGCGTATGCGAAGCCGCCCATAAAAGGCGCAAGCAACCCATAGACGGAACCGCAAACACCCAGACGCAAAAGATTACGTCGCTGCGTATCGAAGATATCCTTGTGTCTCATCATGCTCTCCGTCTTATTGCCGGCGCTGGATTTACTTCTCATTCCAAGCCCGCCTAGCCGAGCTGGTATTCGGGAAGGCTCATGATCCGCTGTACAAGGACGCGCAGCGGATGCTCCAAATAGGCGTGGGCGGCTGCAATTTCGTTTGTTCCAAGTTCAGTCGTCAAAATCCCGACCAGCTGCTTTCGCTGTTCCGGGCTGACTGCAACACTCATCAGGCGGCTCACGAAGTGATCGACAACCTGCTCGGCGGTTGTCAGACCCGCTTCGTCAACAACCCCGATAAGATCGAAATCGGCCGTGTGACGCGGAATTGGTTTCACCTTGTCGAGCGCCATCTGCCATCCGCGATAGCTGCCGTAGCGCGTGTTAAAATCCTGGTCCATGTCGGCCATCATGTTCGCCATGGCCATCTGCCCGCCTGCATCGACCCCAGGAGGCTTGGTCGCGGCAGATATGCTCGCGCCATCGGCCAATCGTTTTGAAACCGAGCGGATCAATGGGTCGACTGGAAATCGATCATGGGGGATGAAGCTGATGTCGGGAAACATCAAGTCGTAAGCGAAATTATTTCGCGCGATCAGCAGGCCAGGAGTAATCCATGCACGCCCCTGTGCCCAGCCTGCAACCGTCGGCGGGTTGAACAGATGCTGCCCAAGCGTTCGTGTTGCCGTATTGAAATCCGGAACCCCGGGCACCCTTTGTAGTCCCAGCTTTCGATAGGTGCTGACGGCGAGTTGCACAGGACTTTTTATGTGCGTGCCGACGCACTTTTTACTGTAGAAGTCCCGCGACAGGAAGATCGTCCGTATCAGCGGGGCGATTTCAAAATCATTGTCGCGGAGAATTTCCCCGAGCTTCTTGACGAGATCCGGAGATGGGCTGTCGTGTGCGAAGTATCGATAAAGTTTCGCGGCGATGAACAATTCGGCCGGCTGTTCCAATAGGATGTCGACGATATCTTCGCCGCTGAATTGCCCGGTGCGGCCAAGTAAGGTTTTGTCGCCGGCATCGTGTTCGTCGGCGTTAACAACAAACGACATATCCTTGTAGTTCCAGCCGGTGAAAGCACGTGCTGCTTCTCGAATATCATTTTCTGAGTAATGGCCCACACCTAGGGTGAACAGCTCCATGATCTCGCGCGCAAAGTTCTCGTTGGGCGAACCTTTGATATTCACACCCGCGTCGAGAAATGACAGCATGCCCGGGGCTTTTGCCGTGGCAATCAAAAGTTCACGGAAGTTTCCAAGACCGTGTTTGTGGAAGGTCTGCAAAAGATGTAGGTGCTTGCGGTAATCGCGAACCTTGCTCTCGTTGACGGCAAAGTGGCCATGCCAGAACAAGGCCATCTTTTCCTCCAGCGGGCGGGGCGAAACCAACATCCGATTGGCCCACCAGTAGGCGACGCGGTCAGTTTCAAGCTTGCTCGCACGCAACCAATAAAAAAAGCGATTTACGACCGGCTGCAAACGGCGGTTGCCGGACGGCTTCACCTTGACGCCTAAGGCCTCGCCATTCTCACTCGCAAGCTTGGTTGTCGCCGGCCGGCTTGGCGGGAACGGTTCAAGGTCAGGGTCGTGAACGCCTGAATGATCGAACGGCGGAAGTTTACTTTCTGGCGCTCCTTCAAAATCCACCAGCCGGCGAACAGCTGACGCAGGGTCGAGCTTTGCAAATTCTGCGATTTCTGCAGGCGTGCCACCAAATCCTGCGCGCTCAAGCAAATGGGCAGCCTTTTCTAGATCCCAGTCGGACGCAGCGATTGGAGTGAGGTCGCCCTCCCAGGCGGATGGCTGAGCGGGTTCTGCAACGGCCGCGCTGCACGCAAGACCAATCCATATCATGGTGAGGATGAGGAGCTTTTGGCACGTATTCATTTTCAACCCGCAAGTTTTGGTGTCTTGAACAACCGATCACGGCCCCCGCCAAAAGTCGAGCGCAGGGATGGCCAGACGCTTTTTGTTCGCGGCTGTGTGGCGTGCTTCCATTGCAACCTGAATTCGGCGCGTATGACAATGTAGCGAAGCTACTTCGGCGATGTAATATTTCTGTATGAGCACGCACTTTTGGCGAGTGCCTAGCCAAAGTCGTTTGCGGTGTTTTCAATACAGCTCTGAAAACTAATCATTACGTCGGAAAGCGGGTCATTTTTGAGACAGTTTGTGCTTCACAAAAAGCTGCCAAGAACTTTGCCAAGCTTTCGGCCAGTGAAAAGTGAGATTTCTTCTTGTGAAAGGTCAGACTTTGCACGCTGCGCTTCGCTAATGGTTCTTTTCGCACCGGCCAAGTCACCCCCGCCTACAAGCACGGCAGCGAGTGCGACACGGGGAAGATAATTCTTGTCGTCGCATTGGCAGGCGGATTCGGCTTCGGACCGGGCCTCATCATTGGCGCGGGTCTGCAGCAGGACGCCAGCCAGCACTGCTCGCCAAACTGCGAGGCGCGAATCCATCGGGCTTATGGCGATGCCGTGCTTGAGGGACTCAATGGCTTCTTCAGCTTTGCCAAGAAGCGCGAATGCGGAGCCGAGCGCCGTCCAGGCCTGGCCGTTGCTCGGATTGAGTTCAATCGCATTCTTGAGTAGAGGCACCGCCCGTTCAGCCTGACCCGCGTCAGCAATGGCACATGCGGCGATGCCAACCACGTTGGAGTCGAGTGCATCAAGGTCAAGAGCGCGGCCAGCCTCCAATAGGGCTTCCTCTGCGACCGCTCCTGAACGGTCCAATAAGCCGACGCGGTGACCAAGGCCAAGAACGAGTGCCAGGTTAGCTCGGGCCAGTGCGAGGTCAGGTTCACCCTTGATGGCGTCACGAAGGAGGTCTGCTGCCTCTGCGAACGTCTTTTGATGCCAACCCTTGGTAGATAGCAGGCTGGAAGCTTTCAGCAGCAACTGGCCTGGCGTGGCATCGCCGCCTAAGCCGCCGAGATCCTTGTAGATCGCCTGAGACAGCCGCGGTTCGAGACGTGGAAGGATATCATCAAGAAACAGTTTCACGACATCGGCTCGTTCAGGGCGTTCGAATTGCTGCGCCCAAACATGAAAGCCGTTTCGCGTCTCAATTAGCTGAACGTTGGCGCGTACGTGTGTGCCGACGAGTTGGAGGCTGCCTTCGAGTAAGTATCGTACGCCCACCTTTTCGCCGACCTCTAGAGCGCTCAAAGACTGGCCCTTGAGTGCAAAGCTGGAGGTCCGAGATACGACGAAGAGCAACGGCACGCGAGTTAGGACGGTCGTCAGGTTCTCGACAAGTCCATCGGCTAGCGGGTCGAGCTTGTCATCGTCGCCGAATACCTGAAACGGTAGTACGACGAGTGATGACGGTGTCGTCGCGGCGGAATGGCATTCGGTTAAGGGGGCTGTCAAAGCGACAGCATACGCTTCGATCGACCCGACAAACTGCACGCCTCTGCCACGGACGGTTCGAATGTAGGTCTGCTTCTCACCGGAATCACCAATTGCTTTCCGCGCAGACTTTATGCAGCCCGCAACAGTCGCATCGGAGATGAAGCGGCCTTGCCAAAGCTGTTCAATGAGTTCGTAGCGACTGACGACCCGGTCTCGATGGCGAACGATATAGGTAATAAAATCGAAAACCAGTGGCTCGGTGTGAACAATTTGGCCAGCCTTTTTCAGCTGATATTTGGTCTGATCCATTTCGATATCATCGAAGCGGATGCAGTCTTCGTCAGCCGAAGGTTCGGAAACGGTCTGTTTTCTGTTGCCCATCTGGCCACCTAGCGGATACGCGCGGACTAGCATAGTCCCACAACGAATACCTTGCCAGCACTGCCCGCCCGCATCGTTTGTCGGCTGCCCGAGACTGCTCCCTAATCCCCCACAAATCCCCAAGTTCTCTTCAAGCAACGCTGGATGGGAACTGCGAAAAGAAACGCATGCCGCAGCGCTGAATTAAGAGCCTCCGGATAACGCAAAAGCATGTGGACGAAACCCGCATATTCGAACGCCTTCTCAAAGCAACGCCTAAAATGGAGAACTTCAATGTTTGCAAGCTTCTTGGAGAAGAAGAAAGCCCGTCCCGCTCCTGTTTCTATGAAGGAGCGGCAAGCTCCATTGATGCAACGCTATGCAAAGGAGCCTGATGCTGGATGGATCGTTGACGGCGCAGTAACGTCATCGGAAAACGTCGCACCTGATCAGCCTATCCATACGGAAGTAACGCTTGGGATGGGCGTGCCCGCAACGCTGACCATTGGCGTTCACAAGGCTGTCGGCGGCAACTGCGATTATCCTAACCCAGGTGAAATACTCTCGGCGGCTCTGGCAAGCTGCCTCGACACGACAATACGCATCATTGCAAATCGCTTTGGAATTCAGCTCAAGCGGCTCAGCGTGAAGGCCGATGCAAGGGTGGATGTGCGCGGAACATTGCGCGTTAACCAACAAGTGCCGGTCGGATTTCAAAGTATCGATGTAACCGTCGAAATCGAAGCGGGAGAAGCCGTATCAGCGCGAGAAATCGCTATGTTGCTCAAAGCTGCCGAACAGAGCTGCGTCGTCCTCCAAACCCTTCGTCAACCACCACTAATCAATCTCTCATGCAGCCAGCTTGCACAGTGATTGTTGCGATACCGGGAGAGGCACTCCAGACTTGAATCTTGGAGTGCCTCGCACGCAATTTTGCCCCTTACTTCACATGCGTTATCCAATAGACCATTGCCTTGAGAATCCGCTCGTCTTCGTAGAGTCCGACGTGCCGCATGCCGCTTTTCGGCGCGTGCACTGAGAAAGGCACCTCCTGGTGATGATACGACTTTGATCCGGGCAGATCTGCAGTTGGCTCAATGCCGATATCGACGTGCGCATGGATTGAAGGGCGCTCCCAGCCAAACCCCCAAGGGTGCCCGCGCAGGAAGCTCAGCACGTATCGGACACTAACGAGAACAAGCCAAACGATGATTGTGCCCGTGACGATGAATGCGAACCACTCGCCAATCATGTCTCCCATCGCATCTCTGTCGAATGTCACGAATTCTTCGGCAATCGCCGTGATCAACGCGAATACTATGATTCCCAGGAACAACGCGCCAAACCCGATGCTCGCAATCGACCTGATCCAGCGGATGGCACGAGACGGTAGTGCAGTCGTCACCTCCAGCGCATCGAGAAGGCGCTGTGCCTCGTCGCCGGGGTAAATGAAGCTGAGGACATGCGTATTCGGGACGGCTTTGAAACGTACAGCGTCGGCAAGCTTGACGGCAGCCCGCTTGCCGCCGAACAGGTGCCAGAACCGTGCAAGGTAGGGGAAGAGATAGCCGAATAGAACCGATGCGAGCAATCCGACAACGGCGCCTGAGCCGATTGCCCAATAGAACTCATCGAAGCGTGTGCCCTCCAGCAAGCCATCGGCCCAAATCGCGCTGGGTATACCCACGACCCAACCAAATACACCGGCAATGTTGTCCGTGTGCCGTGGTGCTTCATCGACCAGCTGTTCGAGCGACTTACCCTCAACGCCATCTGCGAGCCGCGCATAGACAAATGGCGTGCCGAGCGTGGCGATGCCAAGCGCGTGAAGCTGAGGGGGAAGGTGTTTGTGCGCCAGCAGCGCGACATTACCACCATGGCTGTGGGCAACAATGAAATGACGACACGACGGTGAGAACTCGCGAAGCTTCCGAATATGATCGGCAAGCTCATAGCCAGCCCTGATTCTGGCACGATGTGTATTGCGCCCGCTCCATTCAAACGTATCGAAGACTATCTCATCAGCAGTCGAACGCAGACTTTCCGCAATCCGCCAGCGCAAAGTCGAGCCGTCCTGCGTCCAGGCAGTGCCGCGTGCAAAGGTGCCGTGGACGAGCGTCACAATCACGACGCGTGTGTCGCTGGTGATGCCATTGATTTGCCCGTCGCGTGGCATGTCTGCAAATGAACCGTCGGTATGAAAACGAGTTGTCTCTGTCATCTGACGTGCCCCTAGAGGCGTCAATGGATCGGGTTCAATTCACACACGTTGTACACAAGTTCACGGGCAGTTTGGTCTTATGTGCGCCGTCATTCGAAATATTAAAAGAACATCAGCGCAATCGCGACCATGATGCCTGACACGATAGCAACGGCGCTGGTACCTCGTGCCGCCGCATACGCGCGAATGTAAAAGTCGACCGTTTCATCACCCGTTTCGATGTGCTTCACGACGTGGGTGACATCGTCGCCTTGAACTTCGGTGTCGTCTTCAACCAGTGATGAGAGACCAGGAACGAAGATCGAGCAAAGCGCGAAGAACGCGACGTTATAGATGACCGCGCCCAAACCAAAGGCAGCGACCACCCAGATCCAATCAAATCCTGGTCCGCCTGTTGAATTAACCCATGCAAGACCAGCGAGAAAGGCGAGCGCACCGCAAACGAGTGCGGCCAGCCAAATCCTCTTTAAGCTCCCGGCCAGCTTCTCTCTAGGATCCGTCAACTTCGCCCCCGACCGCTTTGAGACAACCTAGAAAAGATACTCGGCCCTCGCACGGCCATAGTATTTTTTGCTGTAACTCAATTCCTTCTTCGGGCAGCTGATAATTCGCGGTGTCTTGACACCGTCCAAGACTTTGCCAAGGACCAAGCTGAGATGTTCTTTGAATTTGGTGTTGGCAGTCACATATTTGTCGGCGAGCGTCTTGTCATTCTTCGGATCCAGATTCAGGAGGTCTCCGACATGCGTGGTTCTGAGCTTACGATAGGAAATTGTGCTCAGGAAAAGTGCGTAGCGGCTGTCGGCACTATGCGCGGCGAGCACTTTATTAAATAGCGGCAAGCCATACAATATAGCATAGCCAAGCCCTTTCCTCGGTAGCGCTGAGTAGGAAGTTTCAGTGCCGCTGAGCATAGTTCGGCCAAGATACAAAAGCGGGCCGGTAACAAACCTGCGCCGTAACAATGTGAAACTCCCTGGCAGTGGCATGAATTCGATTTCCCACTGCCGCCCAACATGGTCGAAGTTTTTCACACGCATCAATTTCGGAACGGCATCGCTGCTGGACTCAAGGCGTATGGTCCGGTTCTCCAATTCACCATTTTGCAGCTGATGGTAACTCTCGACAAAGTAAGGAGCAGGTCTTTTCCCGGCAGTTTCTTTCGACATGCCGACGCACGGAGCACCGAACGTCACGACGGCATGGATGCGGCGCTGACGCTTTTCGGCAAATTCCTGCGCGCCGACAAATGCGAGGGCACCGCCCAGCGAATGACCGGAAAATACAAACTCCTTTTTGTTCTGTTCTGGAAGCGTTTCGAGCCAGTTCTCAATCTGATCTCGAATTGAGGCCCACGCCGCGGCAAAGCCGACCGCACGCGCGGGCTTGAGATATGCGTCCGGGTCGGGCCCGCCAATCAGGATACG
>JAJFHK010000353.1 GCA_021775655.1 Filomicrobium sp.
TTTCATCGCCCAAGTGGTATTGGCCGGTGGATGCAATCAGATCCGCACCGAACATCCATTTCTGAGTGATCATGTATTCAAACCCCGCCTTAAAGCGGTGCTCGGGGATATTCGTCAGGCGGTCTCCTGGCTGTACCTGGATGCAAATTTCTTCCTCCGGATCGCTGGAGCAGGGTCCGGCGAGCGGGTGGGCTGGAGACTGGAATTCCAGAGCGTCCTCATACGTTGCTCGGACCCAGGCATAACCCGCGTAGATCGACAGTCGCTCCTGCCAAGAATACGTCGCACGGGCTTCAATGCCCTGTCTGAGCGTGTCACCGCCGTTGAAGAAGAAGCCGCGGCCGGTGACGTTCGAGTTGACGAAAAGGATGTCGTCCTCGTTCTGAGTACGGAAGTAACCGACACCATAGGTGAATTTCTGATCACCCGAGGTTGAGTTCAATTCGCCGCGAATTCCTGCTTCGACAGAGCGCGATACCACTTGATCAAGCGGTGGGTCATCGGTGAGGAAGCTTTCGATCGGACATGGGTTGTCAGGGTTGGCACAGGCCAGTTCAGCCGGTGTGGGTGCACGGTTTGATTCCGAATAACCAGCGTAGACCTGAAAGCCCGGCATGAACTTATAGGTGGCGCCGACGTTGGGGTTGAACCGCTCAAAGCTGTGGCTCGATGTGATCCCGTCGAACTCACCGGTCAAGTCGACAAGATCGATGCTGGCGTAGTTGAAGCGACCGCCAACCGTTACGGCGAGTGCATCCGTCACATCGAGCGTGTTGGTGAAGTAGACGCCGACGTACTCGGTTTCGACATCGACGTCGCGGCCGGTGAAATCATCGGGTTCGGTTATTGTTATGCCAGAACCATTAACGACGAAGCGGTCGCCGATCTCGCCAATTTCGGAAGCGGTCTTATAGCGGACCGACCCCTTGTCATAGCTGACGCCGACTAGAAACTGGTTGGGCCGATTGAATAACTCGTGCTTTTCGACCGCCTGGAGCGAACCGCCCCAGCTCTCAGCCTTCTGGTTGATACGATCGATAACGCCGAAAGGCTCCTCGCCAACATCGTCCTCCTCGATCAGTTGACCGTTGGCCATAGCCAGCGCCCCAAGTGCCAAATTGGCGACCGAATCCCCTTCGGTTTCCTCTTCGGCACAGATCGCTTCGTCACCAAGGCCATTATTCGTGAGGACCGTATCGATTTCGGCCTGTGTGGGATCGCGTCCGAGGATGTCCTCAAGCGATTCTTCGGCGACTTCGCCGCAGCCTTCGGCTTCGAGGACGTTGCCGTCGATGACAGACGACTTCAGGCGTCGATAATAGGCAAGGCCCGAAACCGTCAGCGTTTCAGTCACGTCAACCTTGGCGTTGACGGATGGCATCAAGACCTCGAGATCGGTAATCTGCGGTGAGGTGAAGGTGCGATCGTAACCAACATTTAGAAGATCTTCCGGAGTCGCTGCGGTAACGCCGGCAGACGTTTTCGCCCAGGTCAGATTGAAGTGCGCTTCGACTTTTGAACCCTTGGCACCGAGATCGGCATACATCCGGTCAACTTCGGTCGGAGAGAAATCGCGCCAGCCATCCTCATCGATATGCTGACCAGCAAAATAGAGCGCCCAAGGACCGCTTGAGATACCGATCTGGGTGCCAATTTCCTTATAGCCAAACGAGCCGAACTTGCCTTCGATCTCGACACCTTGGAATTCAAAGCCGTCCTTCATGCGAATTACGGCAGCGCCTCCCAGTGCGTTGAGTCCATAAACCGGATTGCCGCTGACGACAGCGATGTTTGAGATACCGTTAGTGGGGATCAAATCCCAGTTGACGACGTCGCCAAACACTTCGTTGACACGAATACCATTCTGATAGACGGCCAAGCCTTGCGGGAAGCCCGTTATCGAACCGGCGCCAAAGCCACGGTAGTCGAGCTGCGAACGGACGTTGGAGCCACCTGCATCGATCAAAAGAACACCGGGCACCTTTTTGGACAATACGTCCTGAATGTCGTTGCGAGTGTTTTCAGAGATCTCATCGCTATCGATGACTGTGACCCCGCCTGGAACCTTATCGACAGGAATCGTACCGCCGCCGGGAGCAGCCGGGATATCGATGACGATGCCTTCGAGGACTTGCTGGGCTTGGACAGCCGTTGTCGGCAAGATCAAAACTGCTGCCGTCGTCAGAACCAATCGTCTGAATGCTTTTACACCCATCCCGTTTTTCCCTCGTGTACTTTTTTTAGGGCGGATCCCTTAGTTCCTTTGAGCCCGGAACCTCTCCGCCTGAATTATCGCGCTGACGCTCGGTCGGTCCATTCTTGTCCCGTAATTGCCTCGGGTTGACCACTGGTCTGACAGAATTTCGGGAATGCAAAACGCCGACTCTTCACGAACGTTGCGAACCCGCAACATTTTTCGGGAAGTCTTCCCCATAATCCACGGGAGTGGGAATAGTGAACTGATATTAGGGGAACTTTTCTAGCGAACCGATCAGAGGGGTAGCAGCATCAACGGAACGAAATGCTGACCGTATAGGATCGCGGGGCACCTTTCGGCGGACGAGGAAAAGAGGCGCTGCTGACCGCGGAGCGAACAGCGCCCGTCAGGGAGCTTGGGCCTGACACGCTAACCGATGCAGATCCGGAAGCGGAAATGCGGACCGTAACGCGCACGCGCCCTTTTCCTCGGGCTGCTCGCCGAGCGGCGGAAGCAATTTTGCTGCGAACTTTGGAGCCATAACCAGCGATGGCTGCGCGGCTTGCGCTGGATTTCTTGGATTTTCCGGCCTTGCCCTTTTTGCGATTGCCGCGCGCTTTGGAGGTGCGTTTTTTGGCCTTCTTCTTTTTGACTTCCTTTTTCTTCTTCGGCTTCTCGACTTTCTTAGGTTCCAGCTTTTTCTTGGTCTCAACCTTTTTGGGTTTGACGGGCGTCAGGACGGGTGCTGGCTCCGTCGTCTCCAATTCAGTTGTCGGTGCTACGGGGAGAGCTTCAAGTGACGAAACGTTCTCGGGCACGACTACAGGAGCTGTTGCAGCAAGTTCTAGCGGCTCGGAAGTTTCGACAACCTCTGGTTCCGGTTGAACCTCATCGATTTTTTCGGGCGGGTCTTCCGAAACCTCCAGCGGCTCGCCCAAGATACCGGCCAGCGACTCGGCCATTTCGATTTGGGGACCAGGCTGGATGGCGGCGGCACCGGCGGAATTCTGCTGCAAGGAAACAAGCACGACGACGGCAACGTTGAGCACCAACGCCAGCACACCCGCGATCAGCCAATGTCGAAGTCCGATCCGCATGGTCTCTTAACGGGCCTTCCGGGTGAGGAGTTTCACGTCGCGGACGCCGGCGGCATTGGCCGAAGTCACGATCGAAATGAGTGCGGTAGCGTCCATGTCGCGGTCAGCAACCAGCGTGACGCCCCGGCCAGGATCTTCTTTGACCCAGTCTGAGAACTGGCTTTGCAGCTCGGTTTTGCTAACCTCGGAGCCGCCGATGAAGATGGTCCCGTCCTGGCGCAGTACAGCCATTCGCGTTCCTGCCCCTGGGCTTTTCGTTTCGGCGGACTCGGCGAGACGGATTTCGCGATCACTGAACGGGCGCACCACGCTCGCGACGAGGAAGAAGATCAGAATCAGGAAAACAATATTAATCAGCGGGATCATGTTCTCCGCTGGCTGTTTCTTAATTTGTTCCGTTCGCAGACGCATCGCTGTCAGTCTGTCCTTACACGATATTCAATTCGACTCATCGTACGACTACGACACTCTTAAGATTGGTCTTGCGCGTCAATTCGAGAACCCTGACGAGATCCTGAACTTTTGAACCTTCAGCAGGTTGGAGTACGGCCCGGGTTACTCCGTTGGCAACCAGTCCTGCAATCTTGTTCTTAAGTCCGTCGAAGCCGACCTCTGCGCCATTGACGCGGATACCGCCGGCATTCCGCAGCTGAATAAGCGCAATTTCACTCAGGCTGCCGGAAGTCCCGCCGCCTCTGGCTCCTGATACGGGCACGGCCGAGAATTTCAGGAAGGTCGAGGCGAGCATGAAAAATATGAGCAGCAGGAAGACGACATCGATCAGCGGAGTCAGGCCGATCGTCGACTTCTTGCGTTGCCAGTCACTCAGCTGCATGCGGCACCCGCGTCCCAATGTCATTGGCGGGCATTGCCGGGCGCAGACCTTCCGTGGCGCGGCGGGTGAACAAACTGGTCAGAGCAACTTCGATGTTTTCCTTCTCGCGCTCGATACGGCCTTCGAACCAGGAATTTACGAAAGCCATGGGAATTGCGATTGCGAGACCAACCGCCGTCGTCATCAATGCCACCCAAATTCCGCCTGCGAGGACCGTCGGATCGGCTTCGGCACCAGCGTTCTGCAATGCCTGGAACGCCGAGATCATACCAAGAACCGTACCGAAAAGGCCGAGTAGCGGGGCAATCTGGACCGTGGAATCGAGTACCCTCATGTAGGAGCGCAGCCCGGAGAGCTGGGACAGGGCAACCCTTTCAACGTCCTCGCGTACGGTTCGTTCATCGACGCCTGCGATGAGACCCCGCATTCCGTGGGCCAGAACGACGGCGGTCGGCGAAGAAGATTTCGCAACGGTCGCGTAAGCATCCTGATGCCGCCCGCCGATCCACATATCGAGCGCGCGGTTTGCGGTGCCGGTCGCTCCGACACGCAGCCACGTAAATTGGAACAGCTTAACGAGCGTGACCATTACCGCGACCACTGAAAGCGCCAGCAGAATCAATACGACCGGCCCGCCTTTTTCGACGATTTCGTAGGCAGGCTGGACGTCATAGCCGAGTAACTCGGTTGGCATGAATGCCGAATAGGTCTCAGGGGCTAACTCAATACCGGGATCTGCGGCTGGCGGAGTTGTGTCTATTGGTGCAACCTCAATCTCAGCGGTAGCAGGCGCATTGCCCTCAATTGAGGGCGAATCCTGATTGCCGACAGGCTCGGCAGCCTGGGCGATAACAAACGACGACGTCGATCCTGCCACAACAGTCTCCTGGAATTCTCAAAAAGCTCCGGTGTTCTAGAGTGCATTGCTTATTTGAACAATAAACAATCCAAAAAACCGCCTTGATATTCTAATTTCGCCTCTCGCCCGAATTCGATCAGTCAATACTCGATCCTGGTGCCTGACGATAGCTTTGTGACTTCTGGTACGCCATGCCGCAGGTACCGCGCAAATGTGCTGCGCGCTGGGTCAATTCATGTTCTCGCTGGGAAACGATCACGACCATACCGTGCACACAGTTCAAGGTTATCGCGTCCGTCGCAGCGATGTCATTTCCGAGAATTCCCGAATTCGGGGGCGAATGTTGCCCAGGAACGACAATTTGCCAACAGAGTAGCTGTCGTGGGGGTTGTATGGACATGAAGTGGCAGAGGGATGTTGCAGACAATGGGGCTGACGGGTTAACGCATCATATCAGGACTAGACTAAAAACGAGCCGCTAATCAGAACACGTTTCGGGAGGATGTCTGCGTGAAGATCTGGAACAAGTTTAGCAATTCCCGCTTGGTTTCGCAGTACGGCCGGTTGAGCAGCCTACTTTGTGCTGGGCTTGTTTTGGCGTTCGGTTCGATTGCGGCTGCCGCACAATCGGAAAACAACACGCCAATTTCGGTGGAGCTCAATAAACTCGAGACGATCGATACGGGCTGCCGGATCTACGTGGTCGTCAACAACGAGACCGATTCCGAATTTGAGACACTCAAACTCGACTTGGTTCTCTTTAAGACTGATGGAATCGTCGACCAGCGCTTCTTCGTCGACTTGGCTCCGCTGCGCAAACAAAAGCGTATCGTGAAGCTGTTCGAACTTGGAAAGGTCCAGTGCGACGAGATCGGGTCATTCCTCGTCAATGATGTCGTTGAATGCCGCAGCGGCACCGAAGCCGTCGAGAACTGCCTCGCGCGACTGGATGTGACTTCGCGCGCCTCGGCAAAGCTTTCGAAGTAAGCCAACACAATCCATCAAGCGTCTGGCGGGCGTTGCGCCGGTAACATCGCCACGGACCAAACCGCTATCCAAACAGGAAAATCGAAATGGCGGAATTTTACACCGATGCGCAACGTCAGATTCAAGATGCTTTCGGAACACGTCCGCTGGCTGATCGGGTTGTCGAACTTATCGTGCATGATGAGCTCACGCCGGAAGATCAGGGCTTCATTGAGAGCCGGGAGATGTTCTTCCTGGCAACTGTCGATGCAAGCGGGTCGCCGACGGTATCCTATAAGGGCGGCACCGCAGGTTTTGTCAGGGCGCTCGATCCGAGGACATTGGTGTTTCCCGCTTACGATGGAAACGGCATGTTCCTTTCCATGGGCAACGCCTTGCAGACTGGCGAAATCGGAATGCTCTTTATGGATTTCGAGACGCCGCATCGCATGCGTGTGCAGGCCAAGGCCGAGGTTTCCACCGAAGATCCGCTGATGGCTGAATTCCCCGGCGCAAAGTTAATTGTTAGGGCGAAGATCAAAGAGATATTCATCAATTGCCCGCGCTACATCCACAAGCACAACAAGCTTGAAACTTCGGTGTATGCGCCACGCGAGGGGCACACACCGCCGATGCCCAGCTGGAAGCGCATCGACCTGGTTCAGGACGTTCTGCCGGAGGTGGACAAGCCTGCCGTCGCCGAAGCGGGTGGACCAATTTCATTCGACGAGTACGCAGAAAAAGTGAAGGGCGGCGAAGGCTGAACTTCAGCCTCGACCTTCAAATGGCATGGCCGTTGCCTTGATGGTCATGTTGAGCACGTTGGTGTCCAGTGGCAGGCTCGCCATGTAGAGGACTGCGCTGGCGACGTGAGCCACGTCGAACCGCGGCTCGGGGCGGGTTTCGCCGTCTGGCTGCAAGGCGCCGTTGATGAACGGCTCAGTCATCTCAGTTGCTGCATTACCGATGTCGATCTGGGAACAAGCGATATTGAATGCGCGTCCGTCGAGCGCAATCGATTTCGTTAGTCCTGTGACGGCATGCTTTGTTGCCGTATAGGGTGCTGTCATTGGACGTGGCGAATGCGCCGATATGGACCCGTTGTTGATAATACGGCCGCCTTGCGGGTCCTGCGCCTTCATCAGTTTGATGGCTTCCTGGCAGCAGTAGAACACACCTGACAGATTTACACTGACAACCTTGCGCCATTCGTCCGCGGACAGCTCCTCCATCGGCTTTGCCGGAGCACCGGTTCCTGCATTGTTGAACAGCACATCCAGGCGGCCGTAGGCCTGATCTGCGGCGTGGAAGAGCGCTTTTACCGCCAGCGGATCGGAGATGTCTGTGGGGACGGCCCGCATTTCGCCAGCGCCCGCCTTGGCCAGTTTGATGGTGTCCTCAAGCTTGGAACGGTGCCGGCCTGCTAGGATGACATTGTAACCGTTGGCCTGCAGCGCCAAGCTCACCGCCCGGCCAATACCGGTTCCAGCGCCAGTAACAATCGCGATACGGGAGTTGTCGCTCATGCTCCCTCCTCCAATGCAAAAGGCGGCGAATTTATCCTGCCACCAATTATTTGTGGGCGTTCTTAATGCCAACACTTCCTAATCTCGTGTTGGGCAGCCTCCTCCTGGCTTATACTTCCCAGCATCGTATTTGAGCTAGTTGCTCTTGGCCAACACGCCCAGCAGGCGTACGCGGTGTCAGCGAGTCGGAACGGGTTCATCGCCGCGGTAGTCATAGAACCCACGTTGCGTCTTGCGACCAAGCCAACCAGCTTCAACGTACTTCACCAGTAGCGGGCATGGGCGATATTTGGTATCGGCGAGGCCTTCGTAGAGGACCTGCATAACGGAAAGGCAAGTATCGAGGCCAATGAAATCAGCAAGCTCGAGCGGGCCCATCGGGTGATTTGCGCCCAACCTCATCGCTTTGTCGATCGATTCCACTGTGCCGACGCCCTCGTAAAGGGTGTAGACGGCCTCGTTGATCATCGGCAGTAGAATGCGATTGACGATGAACGCTGGAAAATCTTCAGAAACCGCCGTCGTCTTACCAAGCGAATGTACGAATGCGCGGCTGATTTCAAAGGTATCGTCTTCCGTGGCAATGCCGCGGATTAATTCGACCAATTCCATCAACGGAACCGGGTTCATGAAGTGCATGCCGATAAAACGATCGGGGCGGTCGGTGACAGCTGCGAGGCGGGTGACAGATATCGATGAAGTGTTGGTGGCTATGATCGTTTCAGATTTGAGGTGTTTGCTCAGATCAGCGAATATACTGCGCTTGATCGCCTCGTCTTCGACAGCGGCCTCAATGACGAGATCACACTCTCCCAACCCCGAATAGTGATCTGCAAATCCGATCCTGGAGAGCGCCTCTTGTTTGTCGGCTTTGCTGATCAATTGCTTGGCAATCTGTCGATCCATGTTGCCCGATATCGTCTCTATCGCCTTGTCGAAGGCTTCTGACGAGAGATCGTTGACAAGGACGTCGTAGTCGGCCAATGCCGCGACATGGGCGATCCCATTGCCCATCTGGCCAGCGCCTATGATCCCGATATTTCGAATCGAGAACGCTTCGGCGTTCGCGTTCGGCCCTGTTCTTTCAGCGGGCATGACGGGGGTATCCATGACGTGCGGCTCCCTTGAGCATTGTG
>JAJFHK010000354.1 GCA_021775655.1 Filomicrobium sp.
CGTTATCTTCCACCCCTTGGCTGCCTGTCTGGTGGCACGCTGATTTCTTCTTTTGCAGAGCCCTAAAAAAGGCCGGTCTTGCGACCGGCTTGAGTTTGTTTTCGGTTGCGGGAGGAGAGTGAGTTCGCAATCGATCAGGCCAGCAAACCGGCCTCTGTAATGTGAAACGTTGAGCACAGTCGGACGGATCTGCTCGTTAGAAATCTTGTCCGTGCGTCCTATATCAGTTCAATTCAAATTCATAGCGGCCAGACCAACAGGATCATCGGAACTCCGACCGCGACTACGATGATTTCCAGCGGCAGTCCCATGCGCCAATAATCGCCGAAGCGGTAACCGCCTGGACCCATGATGAGTGTGTTGTTCTTGTGCCCGATGGGGGTCAGAAACGCACAACTTGCAGCTACGGCAACAGCCATCAGGAATGGGTCGGGGTTCACCCCAAGCGAGCGCGCCACCTCAACGGAAATAGGCGCTGCGACGAGGGCTGTCGCGGTGTTGTTGAGTACATCCGACAATGTCATCGTCAGCGCCATAATAAGTGTAAGGATGGCCCAAGGCGGTAAACCTTGCGAGACGTCGACGATATTTTGCGCCAGCACCTTTGAAGCGCCGGATGTTTCAAGAGCCGCACCGATCGGAATGAGGGACGCGATTAATACGACCACTGGCCACTCTATCGTTTCGTAGAGTTCCTTAAGCGGCACGATACCGAATAGGACGTAGAGGACGCAGACGAGCGCCAGTGCAACGGGAAGGTAGAGCAGGCCAAAACTTGACAGGGCAATGGCCACTGCAAAAAGCGCTGCGGCGAGCAGGGCTTTTGAGGTGTTTTTCACTTCAAGGCCGCGCTCGGCCAAAGGGACCATTCCCCATTGGTCAATGAAATCACTGGTGCGTGCCTTAGGGCCTAGCAGCAACAGAACGTCGCCGACGGCAACCGCTTCGCGTCGTACGCGTTTTTGCAGGCTTTTGCCTTCACGCTGGATGCCGACAAGCCAGATGCCGTGGTTGTCGAAGAGGTTCAGGGAATTGCTCGATCGGCGCTCGATCCTGGCACCTGGGCGGACAACGGCCTCCACCAATTCAAGATCGGCTCCGCGCAATTTTTCGCGCTGATGATCGGTGTCGACGTAGGCTAGTTTGTGTTCGGAAACGAAGTCATCGAGTTGATCTGCGGCGGCTTCGACCAAAAGCACATCGCCGACACTAAGCTTTGACCAGCCATAGCGCCTGTTGATGTAACCGTGTTCCTGAATGACGTTGAGTATCTTAACGTCGCTCTTGCCGGCGAGATCTTCCGCATCGACCAACTGCATACCTGCAAAATCAGAGTTTTCTTCGACGGTTAGCTCGGCGATGTAGTCATTGAGCTTGAATGCTTCATCGCTTGCATCTATGCGGCCGGCGGAACTTGGGATCAGGCGCCAGCCAATCAGCGCAACGAAAGCGATACCTGCTGCCGCGCAGACGATTCCGACCGGTGTGAAATCGAACATCTGAAAAGGAGCGCCAAGTTCTCGTTCTCGGTAGGTGGAGATGATGATGTTGGGCGGCGTGCCGATCAGGGTGACGAGCCCGCCAAGGATTGTGGCGAACGACAGTGGCATGAGCGTCCAGGCAGGCGAGCGCTTCGCCTTACGGGCGGCGCTGATATCGACCGGCATGAGAAGTGCCAGTGCGCCGACGTTATTCATGATGCCTGAGAGTAGACCACCGACACTCGACATGACGGCAATGTGGCTGGGTATGGAGCGGCCGGCTGAAGTCAGGCGCTTGGCGATGAAATCGACGGCGCCAGATGACGACAACCCGTGGCTGACAACAAGAACGAGTGCGATGATCATCGTTGCGGGATGACCGAACCCGACAAAGGCCTGGTCCTTAGGGACAGCTCCGATAATGACTGCCGCGACTAATGCAGCGAACGCTATAACGTCGTAGCGCCATCTTCCCCAGACCAGCATGATGAGCACGGCCAGGAGTATTCCAAGAACCTCAAGCTGGTCCTTGGTGAAGGGCCAGTCTGAGATGTCGATGATGTTTGCGAGGTCAATCATGGGGCGGAGTGTTGCCGCAGTAGCGGGTTTGCTGCAACCCCTGTTTCCAATCAGGGCACAGCATCTGGAACAACATCGGTCAGGATGACCCGGTCAGATCAAACCAAGTGGGCTTCCTGTGTGGAACTGAGTTCTTTGTCAGTCCTGTGTGGCGATTGCCCTGCCGGGGCTCACGCATCGTGTGCCGATGGAAACGCTGCCGAGAGTGATGACCTTCTCACAAGATAGCAGCGTGACTTCTTCTGTGCCTGGATTGGCTCTGTCTGAGAGGAATAGGTTACTTCCTGAGCTGATTGCAAGGTCGTAGGCAGTGGAACTGTCAGGTGCTGTCGCCATGCTGGATGGTTGCCAAATGATCAGGCCTAGACCGATGAATCCAAAAGCCAGAAGTGTGAGCGCAATGCGCTGTATCCAAGGCATACAGTTCTCTCTTTGATCCGAAGAGAATGACCGCGCTGGAAATAACAACTGCGC
>JAJFHK010000355.1 GCA_021775655.1 Filomicrobium sp.
GATGCGGCGTCGGTAACCTGCCAATGGTTGACAGCTCCTTTGGGGCGCGATGGTCAGCGCGGCGAAGCAATCGATCAGCCGTGCAGCGAACCTGCTCGGCTGGCAATCCCGTTTCCCGCAGGTGCGGTGATCGAAGTTGAAATTGGCGGGCGTAAGGTGGCCGTCTCCAGGGCCAAGGTCGCCGACCTGTTTATTGTCGGGATGGGGGATAGCTTTGCTTCTGGGGAAGGCAATCCAGATGTGCCGGTCAGGTTTTCTCGGGAACGGGTTGCGGATTATTCGAAGAACGGCAAGGACACCGAACTTGCCGGTTTTCCTGCGCGCGTTGGGGCGTGGAGCAATATCGGTGACAAGGCTTTCATCGATGAAAATGCGCGCTGGTCGGATCAGGCCTGCCATCGGTCTCTTTATTCGTATCAACTTCGGGCGGCCTTACAGCTTGCTATCGAGGATCCGCATCGCGCGGTGACGTTTGTGGGACTTGCGTGCTCGGGTGCAGAAATCACGAACGGTCTATTCTTGCGTTACAAGGGGCACGAATGGGTGCCCAATCCTCCGGAGTTCTCGCAGATATCAGCGGCGGCGGAAGCTCAGTGCGGAGGGCGGCAGGCTGATGAGAAGGATTTGCCCGAAGCGTATCATATGCACGGAATGGTGCCTGAACTTAAAGGCAGTCTTATTCTGCGGGAATGTCCGCGCCAGCGTGCGCGAAAGATTGATCTCTTGCTTGTCTCTATTGGCGGCAATGACATCGGCTTTGCAAAGCTGGTGGCGAACGCCGTGCTCGACAATGCGTCGGTGTTGCGGAAGCTGAGCGGTTGGATCGGTGGTGTTTATGGAACAGCGGAAGCTTCCCTGCGAATTGACCTGCTCGACGAGCGCTATAAGGCTCTCAACAGAGCACTGCACTACATTTTGCAAATTCCGTGGGACGAAGCTGACCGCATCGTGCTGACAGCCTATCCCCCGTTGTCACTTATCGGTGACGGTACGCAGGTCTGTCCGGATGGCCGTGCGGGGATGGAGGTCGTGAAGGATTTTTCTCTGAGTTCGGCGCGCGCTCGTGCTGGTGTCTGGGTAAGCGATAAGCTCTTTCACAAGATGAAGGAAAGCGCCGAGGCGCACAGATGGACTTTCGTTGATGCACATCGCGCGGCGTTTCACGGGAGGGGCATCTGTGCTGGCTATGCAGCCGCCGCTCTAACTTCAGATGATGACCTTCGTATGCCGCGGAAGATCGACGAGAAGTGGGTGCCCTATAACCCGTCAAACTATCGACCCTATGCATCGCGGCAGAGATGGTTTCGAACTCCGAACGATGCTTTTCTGACGGGTAATTTTCATGTCTCGCAATCGATCCTGCGCAAGGTTCTCGACTTGGAAGCCCTGTCGGGGTTCCAGTTAACGTTGGCTGCGACATATTCAGGAGCGTTTCATCCAACCGCTGAAGGGCAGGCTGCGATCGCCGATGCTGTCGTGGCGCGTTCGCGGCCAATCCTTGAGCGGTACGACCGGCGGCGGTGAGGCACAGATCCTGAAAAGGAGTACGCGGCAGCTCGTCTTTGAGATGTTTCGCATTCCTCGACCGCGTTATCAGGTGCCGGTTTGGCGGTGGATCGGTTTGCCAAGAATGGAAACAAAAAAAGCCCGCCGGGCATTTCACCAGGCGAGCTTGCTTTCGTTAGGTTCATAATCGACTGCAGGCAAAGACTTAGTAGTAACGATTCCTGCTGCAGTAGTAGCGGCAATACCGGCGGCTATGCCCGGCATAACGGCAGGGCCGGTAGCAACGGCTGGAGTAGCTAGAGCCGTGGTAGCCGTAAACGTAGGGGGTCGAATAGTAGTACGGAGAATACCGGCGATATTTGCGGTAACTACGATACTTCCGATATTTTCGATACTTACGGTACTTACCACGTTTGCTGTAGCCCCGAACGTATCCACGGCGGTAGCTGCGGCCGCTGCGCCGCAATCTGCCAGAGCTGCGACCACGGAAACTACGACGTCGGAATCCACGGCGACCTCGGCGGCGGACTTCCGTCACAGTGTTCGCGTGAAGCGATGCGTTTAGCTGCTCCACGGTGTTTGCAACCGAACCGGCGCTTGCCGGTCCGGCAGCTTGTGCGGGAAGAGCGGCGGCTGATATGGCAACCGCAATCGCAGCTGCAAAAGCCGCTGCGATGCCCCGCAGTCTAACAGGGTACATGATTGTCTCTCCTGACGTTGCATTCGGGCCCGGGGATTACGCTCTGACCGATTGAAGAGCGAAATTCCTTCCGGCCCGCATCATTGCGCAAGCCAGCTCCGAGAGCTGCCAAATTGGCTCACAATTCTGAGCGTCCTACAGGCTTGCGCGCCCAAGTCCTTCCCATGGCGTGCGGCATTC
Source organism: Filomicrobium sp. (assembly GCA_021775655.1). Taxonomy (GTDB): domain Bacteria; phylum Pseudomonadota; class Alphaproteobacteria; order Rhizobiales; family Hyphomicrobiaceae; genus Filomicrobium. Next base: position 2,387 of record JAJFHK010000355.1, read on the forward strand.
TAGGCTGAATCCGGCGGCGGCGCGACCTTCTATTACACACTTTTTTATGAAAGTGATTTTGCAACATTGAGCAAAATCACTCAGCGGCAAGTGTTTCTGGTGGGTCGCCGGTCAGCCATTTCGTCAAATCGCGGAGTGCTCTTTCAGAGACCAGACGGCGCTTTTCGGTGCCACGCTGTTTACCTTTAAGGCGTCGACCGCCGGCATCATGGGTCGGGATTTGTTCGAGCGGAGGAATCAATCCGTAGTTAACGTTCATTGGCTGAAATGACCTGGATCCGCCGGGCTCATCAGCCGAAATGTGGCCTCCGGTAATGTGGCGCAGCATGGACCCGAGTGCAGTCGTATCCGGCGGCTGGCGGCTGTCTTCGCCAAGGCGTTCGGCGGCAGCAAAGCGGCCGATCATAAGGCCGACGGCAGCACTTTCGATATAGCCTTCGACGCCGGTAATCTGGCCTGCAAAGCGCAGACTTGGAGCAGCGCGTAAGCGCAAAGTGTTATCAAGGAGCTTGGGCGAATTCAGGAATGTGTTGCGGTGCAAACCTCCGAGGCGGGCAAATTGAGCATCCTGTAGACCGGGGATCATCTTGAAGATGCGGGTTTGTTCGGCGTACTTCAGTTTTGTCTGGAAACCGACGATATTCCATAGCGTGCCGAGAGCATTATCTTGTCGCAGCTGCACAACCGCATACGGACGGACTTCGGGGTTATGAGGATCCGTCAGACCTACTGGTTTCATAGGTCCAAAGCGTAGCGTCTCGCGGCCGCGTTCGGCCATCACCTCAATTGGTAGGCATCCGTCGAAATATGGAGTGTTTGCTTCCCACTCCTTGAATGAGGTTTTTTCGCCAGCGATGAGGGCGTCGATGAAGGCTTCGTATGTTTCGCGATCGAGAGGACAATTGAGGTAGTCGGCACCGGTGCCGCCGGGTCCCGGTTTGTCGTAGCGGGACTGGCGCCAAGCAATGTCAAGGTCGATTGACTCGTGATGGACGATCGGAGCGATGGCATCGAAGAATGCCAGTTCGCCCTCGCCAGTCAGATCGAGAACTGCCTGGGATAGTGCCGGTGAGGTTAACGGGCCGGTGGCGACAATGACGCTGTCCCAGTCAGAGGGAGGCAGGCCAGCGACTTCGCCGCTCTCAATTGTGACCAACGGGTGCGATTCGAGTTGACGGGTGACTTCTGCGGAAAAT
>JAJFHK010000356.1 GCA_021775655.1 Filomicrobium sp.
CCGACCGAGAACAGATTTCGGAAAAACGTCCGGCCTTCGTATGTTTTTCCATCGAGCGAGATTTGCCAGACACCGTCACCGGCTTTCTGCCCCTTCAGCCCGAGCCGGCTAACCAGGTCCAAGGAAAAATTGGGAAATTTAAACTGTCTCGCCCGCCACTCGCTATCGAGTACGACTTCGCCTTCGATTGCAATATCCGAGCCGGTAATACGCAGGTTGGAAAGCGTTTTACCACCACCATTGCCGGCATCAACCACGTCAAAATCCAGAAACGCTTCTCGTCCAGCAGGCTTTTGCCACCCGATCGTTCTGAGTGACAGAACGGCCGGCGTCAGGTCGGCCCGTACATTCACGGACTGCCCGCTCTGGCCCGCGTTTTGAATCGTCAGCTCGACCGGCACATCGCCGACCAAAAACTCATCGAGTTCGATACCGAGATGCTTTCGGTCAGCACCATCGATTTTAGCGGTTAATCGGGCAGGTGGCTGATCACCGTCATCATCTCCCTTGATGCGCTGCCAGTTGACCTTGGCGAGCACCCCCTTGATCAGCACTTCGCCCTTCACTTCGACCGACTGTGGCGCGGCGTGTACATCAAGGCTGGCCCCTTTGATGTCTTCGCCATTAAGCACCCCGCTGATCAGCCCTTCGCTAAGATGTGCCTTGATGTCGTAGCCAATGTCCTCCGCAGCGACCGTGCGGGCCAATGGGAATCCAATCACGGCCTCTCCGGAAACCTTGCCTCTAACACCGGATGGCAATTTTTCATTGTCCATGGCCTGGGCAAGCACCGGTGTCTCAAACACTTTACCGATTGCTCTTGCAGGGCCTTCAAATGTGAAGGTCGTCTGGCCTGACGGCGCAGAGCCAAGCATACCAGACCCAATAAATTGACCGTTGCGCATTTGAATTTGAGCTGCATCAACATCCATCAATGCTTCAGGCACGGTCACTTCAAGTGTTTCATTCTCAAATCGCGCGAGCGCGCGCGGTGCTAACATTGTCGGCATTCCCGCAAGTGCAGCGAACACCACATTTTCGGCTTCCATCGCAACGACAAACCGTGCGTCGCCGGCCTGACCCTGCGCGGGGGGGAGATGCCGCCCGCGCAAATAGATTATCGTACCAGCGCTCACCTGACCGCCACGAACATTTTCGCTGACCCAGATCCGCCCTGCACTCGCCAGATCACGCGGCCAAAGTGCAGCTAGCTGACTAACAGGCATCCCGGAGAAACCGCCTTCAAACTTGGCGCCGGGTACCGCGCCAGCGTCGATTTCCCCTGTGAGCTTGATGCTTCCGCCAGCAAGGTCGAAATTCAAATCTTCGATCAAAAGCCGCCGCTCGGAAGTATCAAATCGACCACGTGAATAGCCGGAACGAAGCGCGACAGCTCCGGCATCCGAAGCAGGATCCCCCAACACGGCTGGAGCCGCACGAACTTCAAAGTCCCAGTCCGACTGTGGCTGCACGCCGCCATCGACAACATTGGCAGCACCACTCAGAAGCAGGCTCGTATCTCCACTTTGCACCGTTGATGGCTTCAGCTCTACTCGCTGCGCCTTCGGATCGTAGATAAAATTCAGTACACCAGCATCAACCGTCAGGAGTGCCCCTTGAACCCCCTTCGGTCGCAGTTTAGTTCCAGAAACCTCAACCGCCATCTCGCTGGCAATCAGCTGCCCTGCCGCGCTGAATTCAGCGCTGATATCTGCAGACATCGGCGCATCAAACAAACTAAGAAAATCCGCACCAGGTATAGCTGCAGCGATCTGGCGGGGCACAACATCGCGAATGGCTGTCGAAACTGAAACAGCACGTCCGTCCCCGGGATCCTCGAAGCGCAACGATGCCGTCCAGATTCTTCCAGCCGAAGATACTCTAGCCGCCCCCGAGACAACGCTTCGATCACTGCGCCTCTCAACATCAACCAGCAATCTTGGTACTTGCCAGTAACTTGTACTCCCCTCGGCATCCAACACGACAGTCGCGTTTCGCAAGCCGACTTCGCGTAGCGTCGATACGCTGCCAACGTCGCGTGTATACTGCGAAGTCGCAGCAATAATACCTGCGAGATCAACCGTTCCCGAGCCCGACTGTCGAGTTGGTTCGCGGCCGGAGGCGACTTCACCAGCCGGCAAGTTCGTTTCGCCTGATGCAAAGTCCAGCGACAAGCCGCCACCGCGCGTATATGTTAGCGAAATTCGCGGCTCGATCAGCTCAACACGTTCTGGGGCGGCGTTGAGCCCCCATAATGAACCTGCGCTCAGCCCGATCGCGGCCTGCGGTGCAGAGACCACCACTTCGCCATCGGTTTCGCGAAGGCGCAAATCCCTGAGCCGTAGCTCCAATCCTCCCGATTCCGCCAGCGTAAGTATGACGTCGCCGAACGTTGTCGATAACCCGGGTAACCCTTGATCGATCCCCTGCCGGATCGAATCGGCAAGAAAATTGACGCTGACCGGCCCCTGCTGCAATCGAAAGTATCCGATGCCAGCTGCTAGGCCAAAAAGGATTGCGAGCGGCAAGACGACCATGCTTACGAACCCGACGCAGATGCGCCGTATCGACGAATCCCCTTGCACCGCCGCCGATGACACAGCCGCTGCAGGCTGACCAGACCGCTGCTTGACGCCGGCGCGGCCTCTTGAACTCATGCGCTTACGGAGTTTCAAGAATTGTGACCTTTAGCGCTGGGGGCGGCACCCGCCCCGGTATGACACCGAAACCGATGAGCCCGGAAACCCTTAACCCGACAACCAAGACGCAAACGGCCCAAGACCGGAACTGGTCCTCGCACCGGAGTGTGGCCGCCCATCTTCGATAACGCACGCACCGCAAAACTTGATAACCCTTCGCTCACAAAAACTGCACAGACTCCAACTAGCCACGCAGCGCGACGAATTTGTGAACAACTCCTCCTCCGCTTCGATTGGGCGAGCTTCCAGCCATTGCGGAGAACTATTTAACGAGGTGAGATCGTATAGTCGCGGCCGTACTTCAAGACAACTCAAACGGCACTGGCATCATAAGCTGCGAAAATCAAACAATAAAAGGTTCTTTAAACATGGTTGCAGTGGGCAAAAAAGCTCCCAATATCAAACTCTCCGACGCCAATGGTGAACTTGTGGAAGTGTCAAAACTGAAGGGAACAACGGTTGTCGTCTATTTTTATCCAAAAGACGACACCTCCGGCTGCACCAAGGAAGCCATCGACTTCACAACCCATATGGACGACTTCGATGCATCTGGCGCAGTCGTCCTCGGCATCTCGCCGGATTCAGAGAAAAGCCACAAGAAATTTGCCGACAAGCATGGCCTGGGCGTCCGTTTGCTCGCTGACACCGAAAAGAAGGCTGCCGAGGCCTACGAAGTGTGGGTCGAAAAATCCATGTATGGAAGGAAGTACATGGGTGTCGAACGGGCCACCTTTTTGATCGATAAATCTGGCAAGGTCGCCAGAATCTGGCGAAAAGTGAAGGTTCCAGGGCACGTTGCTGAGGTTCTGGCGGCCGTGAAGGAAATCGGTGCCTAAAAAGGCCACTGTTTGCCTCATAGTTCCGCAACCCGCCAGTCGATTGGAACTTCTCCGATCGTTCGCGTGACGTCTGTTGGCAACTGTGCTAACTGCGCTCTAGGACGTGGGTCGTTGCAGATTGGGTGTAGCCTTGCGATCAATCCGACATTGCCGGTCTGTAGCTGGGTTTATTGGAGGTCGAGTAAATCATGCTGCCAAACTTCAAGAAAAATGAAGCAGAAATGCCAAAGCCACCTGCGCCTCCGGCACAGGCTCCCATTCAGAATTCTACGACACTGGCCTCAACGCGCCCTGGTGATCGCATGCCCCCGTCTGTCATCGGACCAGACTTGACGATTACCGGCAATCTTTCATCGGAAGGCCAGGTTCAGATCGACGGCCGCGTCGAAGGCGATATTCGCGGCACCCACATCATCGTTGGCGAGCGCGCCCACATCACCGGCGGCATCATCGCTGAAGAAGTCGTTGTCCGCGGGCACGTAATGGGCTCGGTGCGTGGTAAGCGCGTCATGCTGCAGGCACAAAGCCATGTTGAAGGCGACATTTATCACAAGGCACTTGCCATTGAGCAGGGCGCGTTCTTCGAGGGCAAGTCACGTCGTAGCGAAGATCCCGTGGCCGCTGCGGCAACGGCAGAAAAACCACCAATGATCGCCCCTGTACCCGAAGTATCCTGACGCTGCGAGTGTCGGAGCACCGACAGCCACGGACGCATTGATGGCCCCGGACCGTTCTATCGGTGCGGGGCTTTTTAATCCTAAAAATCGGCGTCTGGACGCCAGGATGAGAGTTCCAGCCGCGTTCCGCCGAGGGCTGAGAATATCGGCTCACGGCATGTCAGCACCACCACCTGATGCTGAGAGGCTGCTTCGCGTAACCCTCCAAACATCTGCTGGATTCTTTCCGCATCGCTATAAACCAGCGGATCGTCGAAAATGACCGGCAATGCTTCACCGCTATCGGCAATCAACTTCGCATAGGCCAACCGAACGATAAGCCCGAGCTGCTCTTGCGTACCGTCGCTTAGCATATCGATTGATTCAACGTTGCGCCCGTGTCGCTTGAGACCCTCCAGCCAGAAGCCTTCCGCAAATTGCGCGTGCGCCGAACCGAAGACAGCCGAGAGGTAGGGCCCAACCCGCTTCTGCAATGGGGCAAGAAGACGCTCACGAGCCTTTTCGCGAGCCTCATCCATGGCTTCCAGTAAGAGGTTCAACGCATCGACCTCAGCTTCAAATTCGGCTACGTCTCCAGCAGCACGTTGCAGTTCACCTTCCAACTCTGCAACGCGCCGGCCAAGACCTGTGTCGCCAGCCATTTCGATGCGGGCACTGGCAGCCGACATCGCCTCGCGCAGGCGGCTGGCTTCCTGACGTGCTTCTTCAAGCGCCTTCGCTGCTTGGCTTGCTCGATCACTCAACTCCGTCAGCGCATCGCCGTCGGGGAGCACTTCCTCCAGGGCCGTCAAGGTTCGCACTGAGTCGCCCAGCTTCTCATCGGCCGCCCTGGCGCCTGCTTCAAACTTTAGGGCGACTTCCTCGCGATTGTCCTGCGATCCCAACAGCCGTTCGAGTTCTTCGATCCTCTGACGCCGTGCCGACACAGTTGTCTGCACGACGCCGAGGGCTGCAGCGCTGGACTTAAGCGCAGCAGCGCATTCAGGGTAAGCCTTCCGTGCGGCCTCAAGCTCCGTTGCAACGAACTGCAGGCGCTCGGATACTTCCTCAGTTGACAATTCACCAAATTCGCCGTGTGCGGCTTCTTCACATTGGCCGAGTTGATTTTCAAGGTCGGCCACGTCAGAGCGCAATGAGGCCGCTCCGTCAGGCGCGAGCCCGCGCAGTTCCGCAATGGCAGAAGCCAGCCGCCGGTCGCGTTTTTGCCGCTCAGAGAAAAGCTCCAACGCTTCCGCCATATCCGCTGCAACCAATTCTCGCAATAGCTCATCCCGCTCGACCAACAAAGCTTGCGAGCGTGCCACCAGTTCTTCGCGCCCCTCACCGTCACCCGGTGCAATTTCGACGCGGCCGATACCTGGAATTTCGAGGACAAGAGACTCGCGCGCACGCAGGCTCGAACCATCGGCCAGCGCTTCACCCCTAAGAAAGATCTGCTGCTTCGCGCCTGCCTCGTAACTAACTTGCACCGTAGGGCTCTCGGCCGAAATCCGGCCTTCAGCAAGCTGATGCTGATTGTTTACCCGTTGTAGCCTATCGATCCGCTCAGATGTTACCGGATCAGAACGCATGCGTTCTGTCTCAGCGGCAATCTCCCGATCGAGCCGCTCTGCACCCTCAAGGACCCGAGATTTCGCTTCGAGCCGCGCGACAATCTCCAATCGGCCTTTGACCAACTGCAATTTGTGCTCTTCTTCGCGCAGCCGTTCACCATCAGTCCGCGATTTGTCATAGGCCGACTGCGCCACTTCCGCCGCCTGCCGCAGCTCCGACAGTTGCGCTTCTTCCCCACAAACGCCGTCTGTCAGTTCAGCCAGACGGGCGATCTTGGCGCGGAAGTCAGCGAGTGCTGACTGCGCAGTTTTTTGTTCATTCGTGCAGAACTGGACAGCTTCCTTCGCTTGGCGAACGCGCAGGCGTTGCCGCTCCGCTTCTTCACGAGCATCTACCGAAGCTTTCGCTTTCTCTTGCAACGCCGCAATTTGGGGCGCGTCCCCGACTTGAACTAACCGGGCCTGCAGTGCATCGAGTTCGGCCTGCGTACTCACGACGGCTTCAAGCGCGTCATTTTCGACGTCAAATTGCTTTTGTAGATCCGCCTGGCGCTCCAATGCCGCAGCGTATCGGCCACCCTTTTTCGCGCCGCGCTTTGTGACAAGCTCGTCCAGCTGTTCCTGAGCGCGCGCGCGCACCGCATCGGCAGTGCCACTCCCGACCATTGTGCCAACTTCAGACTCGATCGCCGCCATTAACGCACCACGTTCACCGCGAACGTCTGGCTGCGGTGCCTGCAGCGATTCTTTTTGGCCGACCCATACGAGGCCATGCGCACCGAAACCGGATGCATTGCGCTCAAGCATTTCCGTCAACAGTTCGTCGGCTTCGCTGTTGCGCGCAACGATTGCATCTTTTGCCAAGTCGACAAGCTGCGCACGCGGCCCCTTGCCGTAGCGTTTGGTTATCCGCCACGCCTCGCCGCCAAGTTCAAATTCCGCTTCGATCAGTGGTTGCCCGCCCGAATACGGCGTCAGCCGCTCCACATCTTTGCTTTTCGATGTGTGCTTGACGCCGAGCACCAACCGCAGGGCTCGAAACAATGTCGACTTGCCCAGCTCATTTGGGCCCGCCAACACATCGAGACCGCCAGAAAACCCCTCAATGGCAACCGGCTTATCGAACCGGCCAACTTCACGAACACGCAACGCATTGATCTTCATGCACCCCCCGCCGCCTCACGCCGCATCAGGACAGCGAGGCGCGTTAACGCAGCGGCAGCAATAGGCTGGCGTGCATCATCATCGTCGCCGGCGATAATGCCAAGGCTCCTTGCTGCTTCGCCAAGTTCCTCACTGGCAGAAAACAGACCGAGGTCATCATCATCGGCACGTGGTAACAACGCCGACGTATCAACCTCCAGATACTGAACCTTTGCTTCGAGATCACCACACCAGCGCTCAACCTCAGCGAAATCTTCAAGACGCAACCGGCCGAAAATGCGCAATCGCAAAACAAGACTGCCGGGATCGCTCACCAAGCCTGCAAGCTCGCGCGCGATACCTGCAAGATCTGCCACGCTCGAAATTTCAAGTTCTCGCTTGACCCACACGAAAGCTGCGCTGTCGACAACCTGCACCTCGGGACTACCACCACTATCAGGCAGGCTAACAGCAAGAACCGATCCCGGTGCGTTGTCCGGATACCTGTCGGGCTCAGGTGTACCAGCATACCAGGTCCGCGCGTTGATCTTCGCCGAGCCATGCCAGTCGCCAAGCGCCATATATGCGAGCCGGGCTTTCGACGCCCGATCCGGATCGATCGACACCGCGCTCTCTTCACCGCTGCCAAACCCCTTGATCGAACCATGAGCAAGGCCGATACGCATCGCACCCGAAGGCGATTCCGCAACATCCATCCATGCCGTTGGGTCACTTGCGACGCTGCGCGCTGTTAGGGGTGCGGGCAGGACAAAAACACTCGGCTCGACCTCGACCACGTCCGGCGTATCGAGAATTCGAACGTTATCGGGCAGGCGTTCAGCTCTCAGCCGCGCCCAGACCCCCTGGGCCCGCGCCGGATCGTGGTTGCCTGGAAGCAGCCACCAAGTCAGACGGTGTGCTTGCTCCATGCGATGAATGGGTTGCATCAGCGTCTTGAGTGGGACGCTTTGCGCGTCATAGATATCTCCAGCAACCAAGACATGGCGCGCATCGTGTTCTTGCGCGATTGCCGCTATACGGTCGATGACCGCAAGGCGGGCACCTTCAAGCCGACCGGCCACCCGCTCCTCGAAATTTCGGAATGGCTTGCCGATCTGCCAATCGGACGTATGAATGAAGCGAAACGTCAAAGTGCCGACCTCCTGCGCCCCATCTGACGCGCCGAATCTATTTGGCACAAAGTTCTCACTTTGTTCTCGTGAAAGTCAAGTTGAGTTTTCCGCTTTTCGACAGCTCATTGCCGTTGAAATGCAGAGGAGCAACCATCGCAAGTTGAGACCAAATGGCCACCGCTGACATTGAAACAATCGTGGTTGGCGGTGGGGTCATCGGCCTTGCAGTCGCCCGCAGCCTCAGCATGCGCGGAATGGAGGTCATGGTTCTCGAACGACATGACCGAGTCGGGTCTGAGACATCCTCACGAAACTCCGAGGTCATTCATGCCGGACTCTACTATTCAAAGGACAGCCTTCGGGCCCGCCTGTGCGTCGCAGGTAAGAAGATGCTCTACCGGTTCGCTGAAGAGAACGGCGTCGACGTCAATCGCTGTGGCAAGCTCGTCGTAGCAACCAGCCAAGACGACCTCGCTGCGCTCGACAATATCGCCCAGCGCGCGCACGTGAATGGCGTCACCGACGTCACCAAGCTCGATGCAGCAGCCGCAAACAGTATTGAGCCTGAAATCACATGCATCGCAGCTCTTCACTCGCCATCAACCGGAGTCATCGATACGCATGGGTTAATGACTGCGCTTGATGGCCACATCACAACAAACGGTGGCAGCGTCGTGCTCTCGACCAATGTGACCGGAATTTCACTTCGGCCCGATGGACTGTATGCACTGGTCACTCGCAGCACCGACTCTGAGGCGGACGACGTAACCGCAAACACAACGATCACAGTCAAGAACATCATCCTCGCTGCCGGACTTGAAGCAACGCGCGTCGGCAAAATGCTGAAAAGTGCTTGGCCCTCCGACTACTCGTGCCCGAAGACGCATCCAGCCATTGGCCACTACTTCACGCTTTCTGCACCCGCCCCCTTTAAGAAGCTTATCTACCCGGTTCCTTCCGGCGCCTGGCTTGGTATTCACCTGACCCTAGATATCGCAGGGCAAGCCAAGTTCGGTCCCGACCTACAATGGATCGATACAATCGATTATGGCTTCATCGACAAGGATGGCGAACGCTGCAGCCTGTTCGAAAAAGAAATCCGCCGCTATTGGCCAAACCTTCCCGACAGCGCGCTTCAGCCCGGCTACACCGGCATTCGTCCGAAGATCTACGCACAAGGTGAAAAGGCCGCCGACTTCGCAATTCACGGTCCAGCAATTCACGGGCTGGACAACGTCATCGCACTTTACGGCATCGAAAGCCCCGGCCTCACATCGTCACTCGCCATCGGCGATTACGTCGCCGATATGCTGCTCGCCGCCACTGCCGATGAAACCGGCTAATTCTTGTGACCCGTATCGAGGCGGGTCTCGAGCCATGCTGAATAGCGGCTCATGCCAAAACAGAAGAGCCAGAAAACGAACGCTGCGAAGACGTAACCCGTCGCCGCCGTCTGCGGCGAGAACCACTTGGCATCTGAAGAAATTCCCTGCTGTACAATCCCGAGCAAATCAAACACGCCTATGATCAAAACCAGACTCGTATCCTTAAACAGCGCAATGAAGGAATTGACGATACCCGGGATGACGAGCTTCAAGGCCTGTGGCAGAACGATAAATCCCATCTTCTGCGGGTAGCCCAGGCCCAACGCATCGGCCGCTTCGAATTGCCCGCGCGGAATTGCCTGCAGCCCGCCACGCACAACTTCTGCCAAGTATGCGGCCGAAAATAACGCCACACCGATCAGTGCCCTCAGGAGTTTATCGAAGGTCACGTTCTCGGGCAGGAACAACGGCAGCATCACGGACGCAAAAAACAACACCGTCACAAGCGGCACGCCGCGCACGAACTCAATGAAGAAAATCGCGAGCCACTTGATCAGCGGCAATTCGGAACGGCGCGCCAACGCAAGAATGATTCCCAGCGGAAACGATGCCGCGATCCCGACGCAGGCAACTACGAGTGTGACCAGCAGCCCGCCCCATTTCTCCGTCTCCACATTTGGCAGACCGAACCATTCCGCACCCGTCAGAAGAAAGAATGCGATGACCGGAAACACAACGAGCATATAGATCGACAGCCACAGCTTTCCGGGGATGCCGGGCAACATCAGCGGAATCAGTCCGGCAAGTGCCAAAACGTACGTAAGATTGACCCGCCAGATTTCCTCGACCGGATAACGCCCATACATGAACAGCTGGAATTTGTGCACGACAAACGGCCAGCACGCGCCTGCACCTTCAATTCGACATGCCGATCCATCACTTCCAGTGAAGACCGCACGTAAGATCGCCCAATCGACCACGCTCCAAACGAGCCAAACCGAGAATGACAATCCGAACAGCGTCAGGATGGAATTGCCCACGGAGCCGAACAAGTTCTCTTGCACCCACTGCGCTATGCCGATTGAGTTACGCTGCGGCGGTCCTTTGCGGGGTTCGCTGTTTACCGCCATCTCACCGCTCCACTAGCGCAACGCGCGCGTTAAACCAGTTCATGAAGAGCGAGGTAAGCAGGCTCAAAAGGAGATAGACCGACATCGTGATCAGAATGACCTCAACCGCCTGGTTGGTTTGATTGAGGACCGTCCCCGCGAATACGGAAACGAGATCGGGATATCCGATGGCGACCGCAAGCGACGAGTTCTTTGTCAGATTGAGGTACTGGTTCGTAAGCGGCGGAATAATGACGCGCAGTGCTTGCGGGATGACGACAAGGCGCATAATCTGCCCTTGATGAAGGCCAAGCGCAGCCGCCGCTTCCCTTTGCCCCTTATGCACCGCAAGAATTCCGCTCCGGACAATCTCCGCGATAAAAGCCGCCGTATAGAGCGTCAAGCCTGCAAGCAAAGCGATGAACTCAGGCTGCACTACAAGACCGCCCTTTAGATTGAAGCGACCTGCTACCGGATATTCGAACGCCAGCGGAGATCCTGCCGCGACAAACGCGACAAGCGGGAGACCGATGATCAGACCGGCAGCAGGCACTGCCACGCTGGGAGCTTGACCGGTCAGGATGAATTTTCTGCGCGCTCTGAAGTAGAGCAGAACCACCCCCCCTAATCCGGCAACCAGACCTAGAAGAAACAGCCATGTCCCATCGCCCCAGATGGGTGCGGGGAAATAGAGGCCGCGCGTATTGAGATAACTCGAAAGCGGAAGCTCAAGACTGTCGCGCGGCGAAGGCAACGTCTTCAACACACCGAAATAGACCGCAAACAGCATCAACAGCGGCGGAATGTTGCGCAAGGTCTCGATGTAAACGGACGCCAGCGTAGCGACAAGCCAGTTGCCCGACAGTCGTGCAATGCCAATGCCGAAACCGACGATCGTCGCCAGGAAGATTCCAACCACAGCAACCAAAAGAGTATTGAGGAGCCCGACAAGAAACGCTCGGGCATAAGTCATGGTATTGGTGTAGGCGATCAGAGTCTGCGAAATATCGAAGCCAGCCGTATTGTCGAGGAAATCAAATCCCGATGCGATACCCTGGGCCTCGAGGTTTCGGATCGTATTTTCGATGATCGAACCGACGAACCAGACCAGCAACAGCGCCACGAGGGCTTGCAGCACCAGCCCGCGCGTTTTTGGGTCATAGACGTAATCAGAAAGCGAGCGTGAAACCTTGGCCGGGGATGGCGGCTTCGAAGGTCCCTTCAACGCTTCCCACTCCCTCTTGCCGTCGTATCGAAATGATAAGAACCGCCCATCGGCAACCACGAATTATCGCGGGCGGATGGGCGGCTGATAGCTCAAGATTTCGGTCTAGCGTATCGGCGGCGCGTACTGAAGACCGCCATCTTTCCAAAGGGCATTCTGACCCCGCGCAATACCAAGCGGCGAACCGGCACCGACATTGCGGTCAAACGATTCCCCATAGTTTCCGACAAGCTTGAGGATTTGGTAGGCCCAGTCGGCATCCAGACCAACAGCTTTTCCGTATTCGCCTTCAAGGCCCAGCAACCTGCGGATTTCGGGATTCTTGGAGTTCTTCATCTGATCCACGTTGGCCTGCGTGACCGCCAGCTCTTCGGCGTTGATCATTGCATTCAGCGTCCAGCGTACGATGTTGCCCCACTGCGCATCACCTTGCCGCACAACAGGACCGAGTGGTTCTTTAGAAATGATCTCAGGCAGCACGATATGGTCAGCCGCGTTACCAAGCGTCAGACGGATCGAATAGAGCTGCGAAACATCAGTCGTGAAGGCATCGCAGCGGCCAGCGTTGTAGGCCGCCAGCACCTCAGGAAGCTTTTCGAACACGACCGGGTCGTATTCGATCTTGTTGGAGCGGAAATAGTCGGCGAGGTTCAGTTCGGTCGTCGTACCGGTCTGCACGCAGATGCTCGCACCCGATAATTCCTTTGCCGAAACGACATCCAGCGACTTCTTCACCATGAAGCCTTGGCCGTCGTAGTAGTTTATACCGGCAAAGCTGAGACCAGCAGCCGTATCGCGGCTCATCGTCCAAGTCGTATTGCGTGACAAAACGTCGATCTCGCCCGACTGCAGAGCCGTGAAACGTTCCTTGGCAGTCAGCGGCACGAACTTGATCTTACTCGTATCTTTGAAGATCGCAGCCGAGATTGCCCGGCAAACATCGACATCAAGACCTTTCCAAGTACCCGCATCATCGGGAGCACTGAATCCTGCCAGCCCCGTATTGACACCGCATTGCAGTTGCCCGCGCGCTTTAACCGTATCAAGCGTGCTCGTTGTCTGTGCGCCCGCTTGACCTGCAAGCTGGCTCATAGCGGTGAGCAACGCCAAACAGCCCGCGACCCAGTACCTCATACGATATCTCCTCCCCACTTAAAGTGGTGCTGCATAGATTCCGGCGCGTGATAAACGCCAATTGTAAGGTTAGCACAGACGCATCGGCCAACTGCGGCGAGCGCTCATACTGAACCGTCTGAACGGTGAACAGATAAAGCGACACGGGTTTGGCCACAACAGGTCAATGCGCCAGGATTTGTGCAAGAAACTCCTTCGTCCGCGGAGAACGTGGCGCTGTAAAGAACTCAGAAGGCGCCGCCGCCTCGATGATTTCACCTTCGTCCATAAAGATAACACGGTCCGAAACAGCTTTTGCAAATCCCATTTCATGGGTGACGCAAAGCATCGTCATGCCCTGATCGGCCAATTCTATCATCACGTCGAGAACTTCTTTGACCATCTCCGGATCGAGCGCCGATGTCGGCTCATCGAACAGCATGATTTTCGGGTTCATACATAGTGCCCTGGCAATTGCCACCCGCTGCTGCTGACCACCGGAAAGCTGTCCAGGAAATTTATCTGCCTGTTCCGGGATACGCACGCGGTCCAGATATTCCATCGCCAACCGCTTCGCTTCGGCCCGCGGAACTTTACGGACCCATTGCGGTGCCAGACAGAGATTGTCGAGGACAGAAAGATGAGGGAATAGATTGAAGCTTTGAAAAACCATCCCGACTTCTGAGCGAATGGCGTCGATCTGTCTCAGGTCATCTGTGAGTTCATGTCCGTCGACGACAATACGGCCGCTTTGATGCGCCTCAAGCCGGTTTATGCACCTTATCAGAGTTGATTTGCCTGATCCCGACGGCCCGCAAATCACGATGCGTTCGCCGCGCGCCACGTTGAGGTTGATATCCTTCAAGACATGAAATTCGCCGAACCACTTGTTGACGTCCACCATCTCGATTGCCCGAGCCCCACCGGACTGCGCACCAAACTCAGACATCGGACTACCACGCGCTTGCGCCATGGACTGATGAACACCTTTATTGCGCCGCGATCTTGTCGAGCAGGCAATGACACCGCCTCGGCAAAGCATCTTTGCGGCAACTCGCCGGCAAACCTATTACGTGAAACGGGACGAGGCCAGCCCCTACGACCCGAAGGCGACTGTCAACCTCAATCAAGCAGCCGACCCAGCATGATGCTATCACTCGGGTCGCCCTTAATGACCTTGAGCGGTGTAAAGCCATTCCGCAGGTAAAAGGGAATGTTGCGCGAGTGGCGTCCGGTCACGAGGTGCACCCCCTCCACTCCAGCAATCCGCAAATCGGATGCAAATCGGTCGATCAGTCGAGAACCAACGCCGCCACCGCGAAACGCCGCGCCAACATTGATATGAAGATGAGCTGGATACTGCCCTGTCCAACCGGCGAGCTCTTCAAAATATCCAATATCGGAAAAACGCGCAGTACGCGCCGGATCGTCAATCGAGCCGGCCAGATATCCCGCCAGGCGATCACCGACCAGCGCCACATAGAACCAATCGGGATCGTCTTCCAGATAGCGCCCAAGCCACCGTTCGCGAAATGCCGAACGCTCTTCCTCACCCGCAAATGATTTCGTTGCACTTGACGTGAAGAAAATCTCGTCGAGCTGACGCGCAAAGTACCGCATTGGCGGCATCTCTGCCAGTCGGACAATCGTTGCTTTACCACCAGAATCGATAGGGTCTTCGGTCATGGCGCCTGGATACTTTTTCCGCTTTAGTTCGGAAACATTATGTCCCTGCAGCTTGCTTCGCGAGCCTGTTGCGAAATTCTTCCGGAAGATCGTTGGGAACATAAGTCGGCGTTGCACCGGCATCCGCCCGTTTGAGAGTCCTAAACCGCCCATAATTGGGGCTGAACGGTTCCGTAGGATCGTCAACAACGGGCCTGCGCGCTAGCGGCGGTGGAGTTTGAGCTTCCATGCCGTCATCTTCGATCTCAACCCGGTTCTGATGGCGATATCCTGCAACCCGAGCAGGAATGTAGCCTTGGGTTGCCGGTTGATAAACCGGCGCGCGGACATACGTCGGCGCACGCGAAGCGCATCCGGCAACCGTTAGAGCGGTCACCAGAACGACGCCGGCACCAAACCGGCGGCACTTCCTCTTCGGCATCAGGCCGTGAGGACACGGAGATCTAAACACAACTAACGCTCCTGAAAAAACACAACGCAACTGACCAAAAGCCAAGCACAGCTCCTGCTAAGAACTCCTTAACGCCTGCTCTAGAATCTAACGACGTGAGCACCGGCCCATCCGCCAGGTAGTCGGTATCACTGCTCTGTTCACGAATTTGCAGCCCATCAATCACGCAAATGGAAAAGACAATCACGCGCACGTGAAATCACGAATTGAATTCCGTGATAATTGCGTTGAATTCCCGTGAGACAAAAAATGAAACTCGGCGGAGGCTAGAAACTTTGCCGTTGACGGAATGCCGAAAACACCGCCTCAGACACGGCCAAATCAACGGCTCCGAAAATCCAGGCAAGCCACTGACAATAAACAATATTTGTCACAAGTCTGTGGGTCGCATCACACTCATTCAACAGTCCGCTCACCTGCCGCTCTCATTCAAGTGAGACCGGCTTACCGTCATGTGAGTTTATTTCCAGAAGTTGGACCACTAACTTCATTGGTGTCGGACAAACACTCCGGCAGCGCCAAACAAAAAAAATCGGCGTGAATCAAAAGATGAAATGAGCAACTTAAAAATTGGAGAATTGATATGAAGACGATTACGAGCATCCTTGCAGCCACTGCCATCCTTTTCGCGGCTTCTGCAGCCCAGGCCGATTTCGCTTCGGACTTCTTCGAAAAACAGAGCCTCTACGGTGAAAACATCGACCGCGATGCCATCCGCTCGGGTCAGACCGTCCACCCGCTGGGCGTTTTCGGCGCCGACGCTAAGTAACAGCGCGACTTCTCCGATCAGCACGAGACAACAACCAGAACAAAACCAACTAGGAGAATTCGAATGAAAATCATCATGAGCATCCTCGCAGCAGCAGCCTTATTTGCCGCTACCTCTTCGGTTCAGGCCGGCACAGCCGAAGATTTCTTTGAGAAGCAGCAGCTTTACGGTGAAAACACTGCAACCGACATCTTCGCCGAACAGCAGCTATACGGTGAGAATACCGCTACCGACATTTTCCTCGAGCAGCAGTTCTACGGCGAGAACCTTGCTCAGACCGGCAAGTAATCTCACAGTATGACAGTACGTAATTACGCAAACTAGCGCGGTGGAGCGAGGCACTGTCGATGCCTTCTCCACCGCATCCTTTATCTTGCTCGCAGCATAAATGCAGGTCCGAATAGGTTCCTATCGCGCCAACCCGGCATCATGCAGACCATCAAACAAGGCCTGCACGGCAATCGCCGCAAGAAGGAGGCCGAACACGCGCATCAGGACGCGCTGGGCCGTTACACCGATAAACCGAGCCAATTCTGGTGCGACCAACAGTAGTCCAAGCGTCAACACGAGCACCGCTCCGAGACCAGCCAGCACACCCGCTATTTGAACCACATCGCCATGCGCCCTTGCCGCCAGAACGATCCCCGCACTCATTGCACCAGGTCCGGCGAGCAGCGGCGTTGCCATGGGAAAAACTGCAACATCATCCTTGATGAGCGCTTCTTCCCCCTCCTTCGGCGTCAACTTTGAACTGCTGCCTGGTCCAGAAAAAATCATATCGATCGCAATGAGCCCCAGGATCGCCCCGCCAGCCGTCTTGAGCGCAGCAAGCGTCACGCCAAGCTGTGATAGGAGCGGCTGGCCAAACAGCGTGAACACCAGCAAAATGAGGCTTGCGATAACGATAGCGCGCACTGCCAGCCGTCGCCGCTCAGATGAATCAAGATCGCTCGTAAACCCGGCATAGAGGACGGCGGCTTCAACCGGACCAATCGTTGCGAAGAAGGTTGTGAAGCTTGTGAGCGCGAAATTTATAAAGTCCACGTTGCAGACCTTCTTGTTAGCCGTCGGCAACGACGGCTGCCAATACATTGATTCAAAGCAGTTTTTTCATGACAGTTGCACTGCTCCGGACTTAGCATGGTGACCATGCGGGATGATTCGGCCGCTACGCTATGACCCAACTAGCCAGAATTCCATCGACGAGAAGGAATTAAGACCGCGAAGGAGCTATTGCATGAAGAGGTCAGATTTCGCCAAGCAACTACAGGGCTACGCTCTGACAACCGCTGAGATACTCTATCGATTGCCAGACCATCCAGCCCTCATCCAGACATTCATCTGGCAGGACCTCGACATGCACCCACGCTTCCCAAAGCTTCGCGGATTTCTTGATTTCTGGGAAGCCAACCTCGACGGCCCACTTTACAAAGTCACCGTCGCCCACCGTGAACTAATTTCCCCCGCCGAAGTCCGGCTGTTGAACGCAGACTACCGGCTCAACTAACCCATTCAGCGTCAACCTAGTCCGATGCGGAAGGCCCAACACTAAAGAATTGTCCCCCGCTCCAGATCCCTGCACCTCCCGCCCCATCATCTGTGGCAAGTTCGAGGAGGTCGTAGGTAATAGATCGACCGACCAGCGCTTGAAGCCGCCCGCGGACCCGGACATAGGGCTTCAATCCATCCCGTCCCTCTTCCTCACAAAAATGCAATGGATGTTCTGCATCACAGATCACGACATCGTCGAGATTGGTGCGGAATATGAGGGACTGGCCC
>JAJFHK010000357.1 GCA_021775655.1 Filomicrobium sp.
TGCAACAAGTATCTCTTGGCTGCCGCGGGTCTCTCTTCTGGTGACACAAAGACTTTCACACAGTGGTACGAATTCGGGATAGCGCTCGACGTCAGCGACCAGATCAAACATCTGGGCTGTCGTGAAACGTAGACGTCGACGGCTGGTGAAGGTCGGCATGCGGTGACTGTTCTTCGCTAGTTGCTTTTTTTGCCTAAGTTTGCAGGCTTGCGTAAGTTTTCACGCGTGCTTCGCGAAGACGCTCAAAGTCCTCACCAGCGTGGTAGCTTGATCGCGTCATGGGGCTCGAGGAGACCAACAAGAATCCCTTAGTGAGGGCCGTTCGCTTGTAAGCCGCGAATTCGTCAGGCGGGACATACCGTTTGACTTCGGCGTGCTTTCGGGTCGGCTGCAGGTATTGGCCGATGGTCAGGAAATCGACGTCAGCAGTGCGCAGGTCATCCATGAGTTGGAGAACTTCTTCGCGCTCCTCACCAAGCCCGACCATAATGCCCGACTTCGTGAACATCGTCGGATCAAGATCCTTGACCCTCTGTAGCAGTCGCAGGGAATGGAAGTAGCGCGCGCCGGGCCGAATTTTCAAGTAGAGGCCAGGCACTGTCTCCAGGTTGTGATTGAAGACATCGGGCTTTGCTTCCACTACGATTTCCAGGGCTCCATCCTTCCGCAGAAAATCGGGTGTTAGGATCTCGATGGTTGTGTTTGGGGCGCAATTTCGTATCGCTGTAATAACGTCAGCAAAGTGCTGCGCGCCCCCATCGGACAGGTCGTCGCGGTCCACCGATGTGATGACGACGTGCTCGAGGCCGAGTTTTGCGACTGCTTCCCCGACGCGTTCTGGTTCACCCTGGTCGAGCGGGAGTGGCAGACCGGTTCGGACGTTGCAGAATGCACAAGCGCGCGTGCAGGTGTCGCCCATGATCATCATGGTGGCGTGGCGCTTTTCCCAGCACTCACCGATGTTGGGGCAGCCTGCCTCCTCGCAGACGGTATGGAGACCGTTTTCGCGAACGATTTCACGAGTACGCGCGTATTCCGGTGAACCGGCGGCGCGCACACGTATCCACGGTGGTTTCGGAAGGACCGGCGTGTCCGGCCGGTGCGCCTTTTCAGGGTGGCGGGCGGCACCATTGGGGCCACGGTTGTCGAGGATAGTGACCATCGCCGAGCGTCCATACTTTTAGGATTGCCGATCGGCACCATGCCAGATCGATCCACGCCCGTTATTATTTGGCGAAAACCCTCGTGAATTCAACACGGCGTAAGGTCTTAGTTTGCCGGTCTTAACGCGCGATAATCCGCGCGATGATGACAATGATAACGGCACCGATCGTGGAAACCACAATCTGATTGCCCCAAAT
This sequence comes from Filomicrobium sp., assembly GCA_021775655.1. Lineage (GTDB taxonomy): Bacteria > Pseudomonadota > Alphaproteobacteria > Rhizobiales > Hyphomicrobiaceae > Filomicrobium. The sequence goes on from JAJFHK010000357.1 coordinate 1,362, forward strand.
TCCCAGATCGAATGGCAGCTGCAGAAGCCCCATTTGCACAAGGCTTCCGCCGAGGATTGCACCGATGACACCAACAAACAAGTTACGGATCAGTCCACCGCCACCAACGAGTAGGCCGGCCAACCAACCTGCAATCAGGCCATTGATAGCCATGATGACCCACGGGTTTTCCAGATAGGCCAGCACTTGCTCCATGCGTCAGACCTTTAAGATTCCGGTTTCAGACAATGAGACGGGCGAGAATGACGACGACAATTGCACCAATCGTGGCCGTTACAATCTGCGCCAGCAAAGGGTTCTTGATGCCCAGCCGAACGCCGAGTTGGTCAAGGAGATAACCTCCAACGAAAGCACCGATCACTCCTGAAACGAGATATTGAATTAGCCCGCCACCCAATACGATAAATGACGCGAGCCAACCTGCAATGAGACCGATTACGAGGAAGACGACGATCTGTTGAGTTCTGGCATCCATGCGGACTGCCTCCATTTGACGTTGATTGTTTCGAGCCCAATCACGACGCAGAATCGGCAGCGAACGAAGAACAGGAACTGATCTCGCCTAAGCGTGGCAGCGAGCACCAAGGTACTGATTGAGCAGTTCGTTATAGCGGTTGGCAAGTTTCCGATCCCGGTCTGAGACACGGCGCCCGGCATTCACGCGCTCTACCTTCGAAGGAACACCGCTACCGTCCATCCGGCGCAATTCGGCGCGGATCGATTTACATGATGCACCAAGAGGGAGTGGTTGGGCACTCGGTCCATTGCCGCCTGCGCAACCCGCCAATGATAGCAGGGTAGCAGCTGCCGCCGCACCCAGAATTGATTTAATCGCTGTCAATCGTGCTGAAAACACGATGCCCTCCGGTCATGAGTCGCTACGTTCACAGTCATTCACCATAACTCGAAATGCTTCGCAAGCGGCGGTGGCAAGTGTGTGGCAACGATGCTGCGCTGAACTGCCGCCCCTTATGCCTGCAGCTTGCAGATCAGGGTCGGCCTAAGCCAAATACGCGTGCCGAGCTGGCTGTTTTTGTGGTGTCTGTTGCGGGTTGGGAATCTTGTGCGTTTGGTGCTGCGATTTCGGAGACGCCCGGGCCGTTACCCCCTGCACAACCAGCCAAGGCAAGAACCACCGCAGTGGAAATACCTAGGATCGCAGTCATTGCCAACGATCGCGCTGAAAACACGATTCCCTCCAGTGAAAGACGCCACTTCCGATCGTCACACACCACAAGTTTTTATACTACGCAAGCTATGTCGCTCGACGTGTTGCTACGATGCCGCACGCAAAGGATCGTTGTCGGCAGAGACCTGCTTGGCGATTTTCCATTAGCCCAATTATTGGGCGGTGGTGGCTGTTTTCGTTGCTGCTGCGGCGGCGGCTGGAACCGTGGTGACGATGCCCGCCGTTTTCTGGAATTGGGTGGCAGGTGGGCTTGTTGCTGCGGCTTGTTCTGCCGCGGCAGGTGGTTTGACAGTTGCTTGTGACTTCTTGTTTTCGGTGGTTGCCTGAGCGGAGGTGGTGGTCTTTGAAGCAGACTTTGTTGTCGCTGCAGGTACGGCAGCGGCTTTTGTTGCGGGTGCTGTTTTCGCAGGTGCTTGTGCGGCCTCTTTCACCGCCGCCTGTGTCGTCGAAGTCGGCGGTGTCGCGACTGCTGCTGACTTGGCGGCTGGCTTCGCAGGCTTGTTTTTTGGGGAAGCCAGCGTCGAGCACTTCTGCTGGAATTCGTTGTTGGCCTTATCCAATTCGGTCATCCTGGCAAGAGCCTCGCGCTTGACGCTGGCGGTTTTGCTTTTGCCGGTGGAAACTTTGGCGATCCGGTCGGGTGTACCTTCTTTTCGCAACTCGTCGATGCGCGCCATCAGCGAGACACACGCAGGATCAATTCGCTGGGCCTTCTTGGCCTTGTCAGCGTCTTCAATGATTGATCCAGTGCTGAGCGCCACGCTCCCGTCGCTCGCGCAACCGGTCAAGGCGACTGCAAGCGTCAGGACAGAACCGGCGATTGCTGTATGAAATGTCATTATTTTCCCCGTTTTTTCTGGGTCGCGAGCGAATCATTTGCCCGCCGTCCTCAAAGTGTGAAGCACTCGTTCCCGCTTGCAGCAAGGACGATTAGCTATTGGCAAACAGGGAATTTGATGTGTCGGTGAACAAAAAAACGCCATCAGTGCTTTTGCAGCAACAGGCCAAGCGGTGTTTGGCGCAAAGCTTTTCTCGGATCCAGTGGCGGAGGACCGGCGCTAATGCTCGGTACGACCCTTGATCCGGCCAGACATAGCGACTTCGTTAGTCTGCATATTGTGATCGAATGCATCCTGAATTTTGGAGTTCGCTTCGGCGCGGGTCATTTGACCGTCCATTTCGACGGCATTGGCGACATGCTGGGCCACGTCTGAGAGCAATCGCCCCCATTCGGAGACATCGTCGCGAAATGTCTCGGGATCGAATATGACCTGGAGCGCGCCGTCTGCGACCCAAGCGCGGAGCACTTCGACAGCCTCGTTGGCGTCGACGACGCCGTCTGGAAGCTCGAGTTCCTCGGGGAGGTCGTCGAGATCATCGTCGTCGTGCATCGTCCCACACCCTCTGTCATTCATGCCCGGTGGTCAAAAGAGCTAACAGATTATGGATTGCTCGGCGAGATTTGGTGAAGGCATTTTCCCCCTAAATACGGACCGACAATTATCAACGCAACTGGATGAGGCGGTCTTGGGGATTGGCATACCCGAGGAATTGCCTCGCAATTTCTTCGACGATGTCAGAGTCGGGTATTTCGGGGGCCAGTAAGGCTATCTCGCGTTCGAGGCGGTGTTTTGCCTTTTGCAAAGTTCCCGATTGGAATTCGAGAGCCGTGGAACGGGTCAAAAGGCCGGTCCGGGCCTCTAAGCCGTATCGACCTGAGATTGTGTGGTAGCTGAAATAACCTGTCAGCCCGATGCAGACTGTCAGCGTAAAGAGCTGCCAGCTAAGGACGCGCCACTTTGTTCTAGGCCGGTAGGACACTGTTTGACTTTTCGATACGCGGAACACTTTGTTGGCACCAACGGTAACGCCGCCGCCTTAAGGTCGTGTGAATTATCCTATTTTAACAGCGCCTTAACGGTTGCGGCGAAGATGTGGTCGGATGTTTTCTCCTATAACCGATTCAAACGTTGGCTTTTCCCGGCAGGACGCTGCGCCCAGCGTATTTACTGATATCGCCTAGTTCTTCCTCAATGCGGATCAATTGGTTGTATTTAGCAAGACGGTCGGAACGGGACAGTGAGCCGGTCTTGATCTGACCGGCGTTCGTTGCGACTGCAAGGTCAGCAATCGTCGAATCCTCGGTCTCGCCGGAACGATGAGAGATAACAGCGGTATAAGCGGCGTGCTGCGCCATGCCGACGGCTTCAAGCGTCTCGGACAGCGTACCAATCTGATTGACCTTCACGAGGATCGAGTTGGCGATACCTTCCTTGATGCCTCGTGCCAATCGTTCGGTGTTGGTGACGAACAGGTCATCGCCGACAAGTTGGCAGTGGGCCCCGATCATTTCAGTCAGCGTCTTCCAGCCAGCCCAGTCATCTTCGGCCATGCCGTCTTCGATGGAGACTATTGGGTAACGAGAAACCAGATCTCCAAGATATTTCGCCATATCTGCGCTATCGAGCGACTTGCTCTCGCCGGCAAGGTTGTACTTGCCATCCGCGTAGAATTCGGTTGCCGCACAGTCGAGCGCCAGGAAGATGTCTTCGCCGGGCTTGTAGCCGGCAGATTCAATGGCCTTCATGACAAATCCCAGCGCTTCGTCCGATGACTTGAGAGCAGGCGCAAAACCGCCTTCGTCACCAACATTAGTGTTGTGGCCGGCGTCTTTGAGTGACTTCTTCAGGGTGTGGAAGACCTCCGCGCCCATGCGGATGGCGTCAGCGCAGCTATCGGCGACCACCGGCATGATCATGAATTCTTGGATGTCTATCGGGTTGTCCGCATGGGCGCCTCCGTTGATGATGTTCATCATCGGCACCGGCAGGACGTGGGCGCCCGTACCTCCAAGATAGCGGAATAGTGGGAGGCCTGATGTTTCGGCAGCGGCTTTGGCGTTTGCGAGCGATACGCCGAGAATGGCGTTGGCACCGAGGCGGGCCTTATTGGGGGTAGCGTCGAGGGCGATCAGTGCCGAATCTATTCCACGCTGGTCCTCTGCGTCCATGCCGACGATGGCGTCGTAAACTTCGCCATTTACGGCGTCGACGGCCTTGGTCACTCCCTTTCCTAGGTATCGCTCAGGGTGGTCATCGCGAAGTTCGACAGCTTCATAGGCACCGGTTGAAGCACCTGATGGAACGGCAGCACGGCCAAGCGCTCCGTCTTCGAGCATGACATCGACTTCAACCGTCGGATTTCCGCGGCTGTCCAGGATCTCGCGGGCGAGGATATCTACGATGGCGGTCATGCCGAGCGTCCTTCTTAACCGGGCCATTTGGCGGCCCCTAGAATCGATTGGGATCGTGTGAAGACCTCTTAGCTGAGGGTCGCCCCTCAGGCTAGCCTTCGAACATACCCCGTCCGTTGGTTTGGTCTGCTCCCAGGAGCTCAACAGCCGTAAAGCTGCAGGGTTGCGAATTGTCGCAGTTTCGTCGGGTCGAGTGCGGATCATGAAGGGCCACCGGCGCACAACGTAAAAAGACCTTAGGTATTAGGTTGATTGGAGTACCGGTCAGGTCTCTTGGCCAGTCCCGCACGCAATGCTTTTCAAAACACCCGAAACCGGGCTGCGCATTTGTGCGGGCCTCTTTTTTTATTATGGTGGCGATCCCTTGAACCCTCTGGCGTGGAGCTCATGACGTCGAAAGCCCTTGTACTGTTTTCCGGTGGACAGGATTCGACCGTTTGCCTCGCGTGGGCGCTTGAGCGTTTCGAATCCGTGGAAACGATCGGTTTTGACTATGGCCAGCGGCATAGAATTGAACTTGATGCGAGGAGGGAGGTTCTTTGTCGGCTCGGCAAGATATTGCCCCAAGGGGCCGGGCGGTTAGGGCAGGATCATCTATTGGTATTGCCCGAACTGGGGGCGATCAGCGATACGGCGCTGACACGCAATGCGGAAATCGTAATGACGGATGCCGGCCTACCTTCAACGTTCGTACCGGGGCGAAACGTCATTTTCCTTACCTATGCCGCAGCAATTGCTTATCGGCGCGACATCTCGACCCTAGTCGGTGGCATGTGCGAGACCGACTATTCGGGCTATCCAGATTGCCGCAATGCCACCCTTGCCAGTTTGGCCGATAGCCTATCACTGGCGATGGACCGCAAGTTCATGATCGAGACGCCGCTCATGTATCTCGACAAGGCGGCGACCTGGGCACTTGGGAACGACCTTGGTGGAGCTGCGCTGGTTGAGTTGATCGTCGAGCATACCCATACCTGCTACTTGGGTGAGCGGTCGCATCGCTACAGTTGGGGTTACGGTTGTGGTAGGTGCCCGGCTTGCGAATTGCGTGCGAAGGGTTTTGAGAAATGGCAGACCGAAGCGAATTGATGCAGGCCATCGAGCTGGCGTTGGCTGGCAAGTGGGACGAAGCCCATAAGGTCGTGCAGAAGCACGAAGATGATAAGACCGCCTGCTTTATCCACGCAATTCTGCACCAGCAAGAAGGTGATGAAGCGAACGCTATGTATTGGTTTCGGCGCGCTGGGGTCGAAGGCCGGCCGGACGGTGGGTTGGAAGGAATGCTTCGCGAACTTCGAGATGAACTCGGGCGACAACCGTAGGTCCTGTCCGGCGTTGAATTGAGGAACATGTATCAGGTCAAGGAAATCTTTCTCACGCTGCAAGGCGAAGGAGCCAATGCAGGACGCGTCGCTGTTTTTTGTAGGTTCGCTGGCTGTAACTTGTGGAGCGGCCGTGAGGAAGACCGAGACAAGGCTGTTTGCCGTTTTTGCGATACGGACTTTGTCGGGACCGACGGAACTGGCGGTGGAAAATTCGAGACGGCGGAAGTACTTGCCGCAGCTGTGGCGGCGGCTTGGAAAGGGGAAGGGATAGCAAAGCTGGTTGTCTTGACCGGAGGTGAGCCGATGCTCCAAGTCGACACGGCGCTGATCGGCGCGCTGCATCGGGCGGGTTTCGAAATCGCAATCGAGACAAACGGAACCTTCGCAGTACCGCGGGAAATCGATTGGATTTGCGTCAGCCCGAAGGCAGGAGCGGAACTCGTGCAGCTGACCGGAGATGAGCTAAAGCTTGTTTACCCTCAGGTTGGACTGATGCCGGAGGTCATGGTGGAGTTGGACTTCGGAATAAAGTTACTGCAGCCTATGGATGGTCCGGAAGCCGGGCAGAACACGGCTGCGGCGGTTGCCTATTGCCAGGCCCATCCGAGATGGCGACTTTCGCTGCAGACCCACAAACTAATCGGAATCCCGTGATCAGAGGCGCTGCTCCGGTTTCAGCCTAAGCATAGCGACAGTCGGCCTCTGGTCGCCGAGCGCGAAGTTCTCTAAATATCGCACTATGAAAATCTACAAGGACTTTACATTCGAAGCTGCCCACTACTTGCCCAGCGCACCGCCGGATCATCCCAATTCGCGTGTGCACGGTCATTCATTTCGAGCGCGTATCTGGGTTAAAGGCGAGCCGGATGACGATAGCGGCGTAATCGTTCCCTTTGATGAATTGTCGGCGGCGGTTGCCGATGCGCGCGATGCGCTGGACCACCGGTTCCTCAATGAGATCGAAGGGCTTGATGCTCCTACTCTGGAGCGCATCGCTATGTGGCTGTGGAACCGGCTTGCAAATCGTTTGCCGGGGTTGTCACGGATCGAAGTATCTCGCGACAGCTGCAATGAGGGCTGTGTTTATGATGGGCCGGGTGAAGATGAAACACGGATGGCGGCAGAGTGATTCATGGCAAAGGATGATAAGAATGCGCCTGCCGTCGACCAGCTCGGCCGGCATGTCGGCATGCCTTCTTCGCCAACGGATGCAGTTCTTGAACGGGTGGAGAACCCGCATGCCGATACAGTCTATGTTGCGCGCTTCACGGCTCCGGAATTCACTTCCTTGTGTCCCGTCACAGGGCAACCCGACTTCGCGCATCTCGTCATCGACTATGTGCCGGATCAATGGCTGGTGGAGTCAAAATCACTGAAGTTGTATCTGTCGGCATTTCGTAATCAGGGTGCATTCCACGAGGATTGCACGGTCGCGATCGGCAAGCGGCTCGTAGAATTACTGGAACCGCAGTTTCTTCGCATCGGCGGCTACTGGTATCCGCGAGGAGGAATCCCGATTGATGTGTTTTGGCAGTCGGGGACGTGTCCCGAAGGAGTCTGGCTCCCAGAGCAGGGTGTTGCGCCATATCGCGGCCGTGGATGAAGGCTGGGCCGGTTATTCGCCTAAATATTTCATGTTGGTCCAGCCGACGATCCCGCGCCAGCTGATGCGGCACCACTTCCCTTCGCAAGGCCCCAGGCATTGGATGCCCGATCCGTGAGCGTCGATGCGGCCAACGACATTTGATGATGCGCGGGGCTCCGAGCGGACATTTAGGGTGTCCCAGTCGGCGACGTTGCGAACACGGTAGGTGTCGGGGCCATGGGCG
>JAJFHK010000358.1 GCA_021775655.1 Filomicrobium sp.
AAATTATGTCCGGCCCGGCGGTCAGGATCAGGTGTTCATCGATACCATCGCCGCCGACCATCCAACGCTGACCACACAGATGCCGATGTCCGGCGATCTGGCGAACGCATTCTTCTGGTCGCCCGAACGTCAAACCCTCGAAGAGAAGTACGGCGCCGCACTCGAACCAATGGCGGCCTTGTATCGGGAACTGACGGCTTATGTTCCAGTGTGACGGAGACAGTATGAACTTGAGAGCGCTTTCAATCACAGCTCGAACGTGAACGCGTCCAAACCTGCGAAAGACCAAAACAATGGCGAGCGCAAAAGCAACGACACGCAAGCTCACCGGCCGTGCCAAGAAGAATTTTTTCTCCGCCGGAATGGCACCAGAAGAGCTGGACGCCGCCGTCACGTCACTGCAAGTTCGCAAAGACGCATGGCCCGTCTCCAAAGATTTACAGAGCGGCCGCTCTAAAATCACTACCCCACCCGCGGTCAAGACAAGAAGTCATTCAAAGGACAACGCACCCACTTCGAAAACGGCTGCAAAGTCGTCAAACAAAGGGGCCACTTCCGAAACAGCACAAACACCGCCGCCTGCCACAGCAAACACGGCACAGACCTCGGCGTTTGCTTCTGACGACAGCTTCGACCCGTTTGCCTTTGGCCTGATTCCCATCTTTAAGCGCGAAGGTGCTAAAGGGCTCGCCGCCCGCCTCGAGGAAATCGGCAACGTCGAGAACCTACGTGCAATGGCGAAAGCCCAGCAAATCGTGTTGCCGCGCGATGTTCGCCGTGGCGAAGCCGATATAGACACAGTCCGCACAGCCGTCCTAGCTGCCGTCGAACAACGCATAACCGACAGGAAAGCTCAACTTTGAGCAAAACGAAACAAACAGTTTTTCCAGTTTGCTACTGATTTTAAGGACTTTTTTACTGTTGCAGATCAATCTGCGTTTGGAATTCGTCAGGATCTTGGAGTGGGTGAAACCGGCCCGTAACGTGTCCTGAATCGGAGGCAATAAACACGTTATCCTAACGGAATTTTGGAAGCCTTAGACATCGTGCCATTCGACAGACGCACAGAAACCCCACGAGGGCATAGTATCCGCAAGACAGCAATCGCTTGTCTTGCGCTTGCGGTTGCCGTCGGCATCCTGACAACGACACTGACGCCATCAGAACATGTCGACACCACGCAAATCGCTGCCGACAAAACATGCACCCGGCTCTGTCAATTTAGTCTGCACGGAACGGACGTCTCCGAGCCTTCGGGTAACCTGGAAATCACGACTGCAGCCAAATCTTCATCTGCGCCGAACAAGACTACGGTGGCCGCGCATGAAGCGACTAAAGCGAACGTGGCTCAGGCATCCAAAGTACCCGCTGCCACGCCTAAAACAGCAACGCCAGTTCCACTCAAGATCGCGGGCCCGGCTGCCGAGCCGATTACAACACGCCCGGTCGCCGACAGATTTGCTTTCATCAATTCCGCGATAGGGAGCATGATGGCGGATCTTGAAATTGGGAACTCCAAAAACCGGTTTGCATCACTAACAGCAAGTGAGTTGAAACCCGTCACTCCTGCTCAACTTTCAGAACTGCAGCTGGTCGACCGCGAACTAGCAGCCCTGCCACCCGAAACGACGTTAAGCGCTTCGCCATTACGAGTGAACAAGGGCCTAACCAATGCGCCCCAAGTCGCTGGCTGGAGATTGATCCGCACGGTCACGACTGAAGAACTGTCGCAGGAAGCTGCACTTAAAGGATTCGTTTTACCGATCGCACCCACCAAGAAGCCAGATGTACCGTCATCCTATGAGACAAGGGCAAAATCGAAAGTTCCGCAGCGCAAGAAATCCAAGCGCACACGCAGCCAAACGAATTTGAGTTCAGCCTCTAAGAAAGCCAAGCCTGCCGCAGCCAAGAAGCCCAAGGCGCCTTCGTGGGAAACTAACGCCCTATTCCGCGACAACTAGACGGAACGAGTCGCCAGCTAATGCGATGCGGAATTCCGACTGCAGCTAATCTCAAAACTAGACCGCCCCTTCATCGCCCATCAATGCTGCCATCCAAACGGAAAGTGCCTGCTTCGTTTCGGCAACATCATGGACGCGCACGATCTGCACGCCCTGCGCTATCGAAGACAGAGCGGCCGATATCGAACCCGGCACGCGCGCCTTTGCATCATCAACGTTGCACAATTGGCCGATCAGTTTCTTGCGGCTGGCTCCGAGCAGCACGGGCACACCCAAGGCGTGATATAGGCTCATCGACGACAGCACCGCGACATTATGATGAAGGTGCTTTCCGAACCCGATGCCCGGATCAACCACAAGCTTCTCTCTAGATATTCCCGCCGCCATACAGGCATGAGTGCGCCGCTCGAGAAAATCGAACACATCAAGCACCACGTCACCATATTGCGGATCATCGTTCATCGTTTTTGGATCGCCCGGCGCATGCATCAACATCACCGGAAGTCCGGACTCCGCCGCAATGTGGATCGCATCCGGATCATATGTCAGAGCGGATACATCATTGAGGATGTCAGCACCTGCTTCTGCAGCGGCCTGCATCAGCCGGCCCTTGCGCGTATCAACAGATATAAGCGCCTCGGTTTTTGGTCGCAGGGCTTCCAGAACCGGCACAACCCTTCGGATCTCTTCCTCGATCGGCACCGTATCTGAGCCTGGCCTGGTCGACTCTCCTCCAATATCGAGGATCGTCGCGCCTTCCTCTTCAAGCCGCAAAGCATGGTCGACAGCCGCTTGCACACCATCGAACGACCCGCCATCGGAAAAACTGTCCGGAGTTACATTGACGATGCCCATGATTTGAGGTCGGTCCATAGGCAACCCCGCGATACGCGAGCGGGGCTGGCGCAGAGCTTCGAACAGATCAGCGGCTGCCAGCGTCTGCCGACCCCAATCGCGCTCAAAGAACTCACTTAGCGAACACGTCCGCCGCCTAACACCCGTCCCCTGCCGTTCAGCAATTTCCAATGCTGTGAAGGCCAGTGGGCCGCCCGCCAGCGGTATGCCTCCCCAAATCTCTCCCTCGCCCTCTTCGCCGCCGTTCTTGTTTGCAATAAACCCGACTGGCTTCAAATAAACCGAGCGCTGCATAGGACCTCCAGGTACCGCCATCGACCAACGCGAAACGGCCGCAGTATCAACCACGGCCGTCCGACAAGTTTGCTGCTTAATGAAGTAAGCCGCAACCGGCATTTAGCCCGGTTGAGGCTCCATCCCACCAATATCAGGGTCGGGCTCATCGGTTGGCTTGGCCTGGCGGCCAGCAACGGGCACAGCCGTCCCCACAGGGCCTCGCGTATCATCGTTATCGTCTGGGCGATCGATTTTTTCGCCGCGCATCAGTCCTTCAACTTCCGCACCCGTGATCGTTTCGTATTCCATCAAGGCCTGAGTAATGGATTCGAGGTCGTCGCGGTGTGAACTCAAGACTTCCCACGCCTTGTCGTAGCCCGCGTTGACGATACGGCGGGTCTCTTCGTCAATCAGCTTGGCGGTTTCCTCG
>JAJFHK010000359.1 GCA_021775655.1 Filomicrobium sp.
CATCTTCCTGACCCGCGTCGGCAAGCTGCTGATGGCGCTGGGCGAGACCGGCCGCCGGGAGTTCCTGGTGAATACCGCAACCCGTTTGCGGTCGGTTGCCGATCACGAAGTCATCGTGGCGGCCCTGCGGGCGCGCGACACGGCAGCGGCGCAACAGGCGGTGCGGCAACACATGGTCAACGTTCGCAAGGCATGGCGAACGGTCAAGGGCGTGTAGGCCCGCTCGTAGGCCGCGGCGCCGGTGTTATGACGGCGGTTGTACCCCTTGTGGATGGCCTCAATAATGGTGAGCGCGACAGGGATCGGACCTGCGACCGTCTGACTCGTGGACAGATGCCGGCGGTCGCACGACAAAGCTTGGATTGCCGGTCTCAATATCATGACCATAAACGCATTCGGTTTTGTTCGTTCGACTCGACATTCGCGTTCTAATCGAACTGTGTTCGAACCAACAGATGGCAAAGCCCGATAGAGGTGGCCCGCCGTTGATCCGACGCCCGGGAAACACGTGCGGATTTCCCGACACCGGCGCCTGGGCACGGATAATTTCCATTGCGGCCGTGGGAAGGCGAAGAGTGCCGGGGTTATACCAGTAACGGGGGCGTCTAGTCGGTTTCATCGTCATCGCTTTCAGTGCCATCATCGCGGCCCCAAAAGACCGCGAGGCCGATTCCGCCGACGACTGACAACACCGCCATGAGGCCCCGATTTTCCAGGGCGGCCCCGCCGATCTGCATGATTAGCCAGAGATAGCGGTATATTGGTGAGCGTGTGCTCGATCAGAAAATTGCGGAAGCGAACGACGGGGACACTTTGCAACACTGGACGTTGCATGACCTACGTCGAACAGCACATAGCCTGATGTCCGGAAGCCGGTGTGCGGCCTGATATTGCCGAGCGTGTTCTCGGCCATGCGATCACGGGTGTCGAAGGCGTCAGCCGCTTCGGTCGTTGCCGCCAGGACCAGAAAGACACCTTTGGTGGTCCCAGCGAGGACCGCAAAGCCACCAGAAGATATTGAATTCACAATCCACCCACCTGATCGAGAACAGCAATGGTGTACTTGTCGTCGGACGAAGCGCCGACAGCATACTAGCTTCCTCAGCCCGAAACTTGATGCTTTTGTAGTAAGGTTTCGAAGTGCGCTGCATACTCGCTGTAAGTCAAAACGCGCCAGTATCACGATTGTCAAAAATGTTCATCGATGGGCTCATATCAGTGCTTTCCAGAAAAGCGTTGTATCAGCCGCAGCCAAATTGAAACTCTTAGGTGCGAATGTCTTGCCGTCTACAACGCTCTCTACGTCCAACGCCATCTTCTATCCCGCCCCCGCCGCACTTTTTCTATCCCGGCGCATTTTTAAGGCGTTTCGTGACGAGACGTTCGCGGTCTGGAATCAAAGTTGGCTTGCCGCCTGATCCGGATTGTCAATGCCCGTAACACACCCCCCCTAGCCCGTGAGGCTCAGTAAGGCGACTAGCCGAGGGCCCGCGCTTCCTAATATGGATGCCACCCAGACATGAAGACTGTAAAACCAGGCCAGGGAGACGGGCCAAGTTTCGCTGAGCTCTATACGCCGAAATTAGTCACCGTACTTCGAGAGGGCTACGGACTGCTGCAGCTTCGGGCAGATGCTATCGCCGGGCTGACCGTCGCCATCGTCGCGCTGCCGTTGTCGATGGCGATCGCCATCGCCTCGGGTGCGACGCCCGCGCAGGGGCTCTATACCGCAATCGTCGGTGGATTCCTGGTTTCTCTGCTTGGCGGATCTCGCTTCCAGGTTGGTGGGCCAGCCGGCGCATTCATCGTTCTGGTAGCGGCGACTGTGGCGCAACATGGGATGGACGGGTTGATCCTCGCGACGTTCCTGTCGGGCTTGATGCTCGCCACGGCAGGATTACTTCGCCTTGGCGTTTTCATCAAGTTCATTCCGTTCCCAGTGACCGTTGGCTTCACGGCCGGTATCGCAGTGATCATCTTTGCGAGCCAGATCAGCGAAATCTTTGGCCTGTCGCTTGGTCACGAACCGGGCAAATTGCTCGAGAAGATCCCCGCCCTCTGGGAGGCGCGTACGACCCTGACACCCGCAGCTTTCGGGGTGTCGCTGACGAGTGTGGCGATCATCCTGTGGCTGCGCACGTGGCGTCCACACTGGCCGGGCATGCTGATCGCCGTCGGTATTGCTGCTGTTGCGACAGTCTTGCTGAATTTGCCCGTGCAGACCATTGGCACAAAATTCGGTGGTATCCCATCGATCCTGCCAGCCCCGAACTTCCCAGAGCTATCCGTAGACAAGATCATGGCCGTCCTGCCAGCCGCGATGTCGTTCACCCTGTTGGGTGCTATTGAATCGCTGCTGTCCGCCGTCGTTGCCGATGGCATGAGCGGCCGTCGGCATCGCTCGAATTCCGAGTTAGTCGCGCAGGGCGCTGCCAATATCGGTAGTTCACTCTTCGGCGGGTTTTGTGTCACGGGCACGATCGCACGCACGGCGACCAATGTGCGTTCCGGCGCGCATGGACCGATCGCAGGAATATTGCACGCGGTTTTTTTGTTGCTGTTCATGCTGGTCGCCGCACCGCTTGCAGCCTACATTCCTCTGGCGGCATTGGCTGGCGTTCTGGCCGTGGTCGCCTGGAACATGATCGAAAAACCAGCCATTGCAGTCCTGGCGCGCTCAGGCTGGGGTGAGATAGTCGTGCTTAGCGCGACCTTCTTCCTGACAATATTTCGTGACCTCGCAGAGGCCATTATCGTCGGGGTCGCCCTCGGTTCGGTGCTGTTTATTCATCGCATGAGCCGAACTACGGCGGTTGAAACCGATACCCCCTTTGTCGGGCGTGACGAGGCGGACACTGCAAGGCCACGTGGGGACTACGACAAAGAGTTGTCCGCAAACCCGGACATCGTTGTGTATCGAATCACCGGTGCACTTTTCTTTGGCGCAACCGCATCCATCGGCTCGGTACTCGACCGCATTCAGGATCGCCACAAGGCCTTGATCGTAGACTTCTCGTCGGTTCCTTTCCTCGACGCCACAGGGGCGAACATGATCAAAGGTCTTGCACATAAGGCGCACAAGTGCGGAGTGACATTGTGGCTCAGTGGAGCCAGCCGGGACATCCGCCGTGTGTTCATCAATCATGGATTGAAGAAGCCGCTTGTGCACTATACCTCGACTGTCGATAAGGCGGTTCTTGCCATACGAAGCGGAACCACGACGGAAATCAAAGCTGCGTGATGACCACTTCGCTTCCGGTCAATGCCTCTCGGCCTCCTCAACTAGCCGCGCCGACCACCGACGCAGCTTCCGATATCAACCTGCCACAACGCAGTACCCTGCGATGACCCCATGTCCACACATGACAGCACCATCGCGAGTCTCGAAAAGCCATCAAATCGGCTGGAACATAGGTCATTGTTCTGGTTGACTGAAATACATCTACGAGTCTGAGCAGCTTCAGTCTCGGGTACAGATGTCGCCGCCACAATCGACGGCCGGAACTTGGCCGTCCCTTCTTTTCATGATAGTCAGCGCGACGGTAATTCCAGCGATCATAGCAAGGTACGCCGGGATAGCGTGGGGCGACAGCCCGGGGATACTGTTGAGAATCAAGACATCGTTGCCGCCCGGCACCATGGCGGCACCCAGTCCCATCAGCAGTCCGCCGAGAAAATGCAGACTCCACTTCTTGGATGGGCGCCAATCGAGCCTAAAGCCCCGCTTACACCAAGCGGACAGAAACATGCCGGCAAGAAGAGAGGCAAAAAGGTACCAGTAGATCGCCTGGAACGTCTCGGTTTCTCCCATTACCTGCCTCACACCTCTGTTTAGTACGCTGGTATATGCCCAGGTGCCGTAGGAGGCATAGAGGATCGCATTACTGATACCCATTAAGAAAGCCGCGGTTGACAAGCGGTAACGGTCGGCGAGCGGCAGCGTCCAGAGCGGCGTTCCGGCGGGACGGGTTTGCCAGAGGCGGGGACCTTCCCAAACTGCCCACAATAGAAGAACGGCGAGAAGTGCAATCGTCCAAGGTGCAGGCGGCTGCAGGTAAGTCACGGCCGCTGTAGGAGTCCGGACCAGGTGGTTCGAGGTAAGAAAAACATCGCCGCTGACTCCCAGACAGAAACCAGTCAGAGACAAAAGCATTGACAGACGGCCCCCAGCGAGCCGCGTCAAGGTAGAAAATGCGCAGCCACCGTTGATCGCAGCGCCCACCCCAAACAGTAGTCCGCCGGCCAATGACTGGACGGACAACTCCCAACTGGAGCTCGGGGCGGTCGGCACGATCCAATTCAGGATCAGGGTGATGAGCATCACCCACAGTGCGGTCTTGGCAAAACCCACAAGCATGAAAGCGCGGCGGGTCGTTAGGATCTCGGTAACGGCCTTGACCGTGCAGAAACTCGCCCGGTGCGCTGCAAAGCCGACAAGCCCCGAGAGTGCCAATGAAATCACTAAGAACGCGAGTGTCAAAGTCATGCGAGCCGATATATCCTCTCCCGCGGATGAGCAATGCAGGTTCGGTGTTTACTGCGCTTCCCGCCGGCGCCGCTACAACCAGTATGACGTTCCGCTCCCGCCGCTTCGTCCCGACGGAATGCAAGCCGATGGCGAATAAGCAGTGGGGCCATCGAGTGGTACCGCGCCCTCGCCAATGAGCAGCTGGCCACGCCAATACCAACTTTGTGTGCTCGGCACCGCAGCTGCTTGGTCGCGCGCTTGCGCACCGCCCCGTTGCCGGCGAGGAGAATCGGGTTCCTCGCGGCTATGAGGTCAACCACTCGGGTGACGGCCTTGTGATCGTCGGCCGGCCGACGGGTCGTTTCCACCAGCATCGGTGATCCGGTTATCGTCGTCTCAGCCACCTCCTCTGGCCGTCGCGACGATGCGGGCGCCGGGCTTTTCCATCGCGGCAACCTTGAAGGCCCTGCGCGGGACCTCCGGTACCGTGGCGGGTTTCGCGACCGAGTACGCCGATTTGGAGATTGGCCGGAACATCGCGGTTGCGTCCATGTTTTGGCGGTTCTTTTTGTGCAGCCGCTGGTCGAGGCCAAGGCCCCACGGCAGGAGTTTTCCATGTCCGGTGTTCTGCTAGAACTTTTTTAGGTTAGTGCACGACCGAGAGATATTCCTTCAGGACGGGTGTGAGGCCAAGAGCTTCAAGCCTCGATTCGCGCCCAAAACCTATCTTTCCACAGTCGTTGGTTAGCCTAGATGTTAGCCGAGCTGAGTTTGGCGATGTTCACCATCCGCTATTTCGACATAACCCATTGTGTTGGTGGGTAAAAATGGTGAGCGCGACAGGGATCGAACCTGTGACCGTCTGATTAAAAGTCAGATGCTCTACCAACTGAGCTACGCGCCCGACGCAATGGTTTCAATAATTTAGTTCTGGTGTCCCTCGCTTTAGGCTCTCTATAGGCTCATCGCTTCGATGCGTCGAACATACTGCGCCTGCGGAAAATCGGCAAGACACACTCGTCGATAGGTTGAACACAAGAAAACGGCCACTCCTAGTGATACGGAGCGGCCGAGTTCACGAATTGAAGAACACAATCCCGCAGCGGCGGCCCTAGGCTGTTCCTCCGCTCGTGGAGCCAGCCTCAGC
>JAJFHK010000360.1 GCA_021775655.1 Filomicrobium sp.
CGTGCCGTCGCTCTTTGGAGCGGCCAACGGACGACCGCGAAATTTTCCGCCGACGATGCGCATTACTTGGCTGCCGGCTTGCGTTTTGGGGGGCGGTTGCGGCGGGAGGTTCCGACTTCGTCATCGGTCTGTTTGTCGAGACCGAATTCGCTGGCAAGCTTCGCGCCGAGCTGGTCGCAGAGAACGCGCCGCTTTACCGCTTCTGCTTCTCCGGGCTTCAAGTCGGTGAGTTGGAAGGGGCCGTAGGAAACCCGGATAAGCCGGTTCACTTCAAGTCCCAGTGCTTCCATGACGTTGCGGACTTCGCGGTTTTTTCCTTCACGAAGCCCGATCGTTAACCAGGTGTTGTGGCCCTGCGTAGAATCGAGGGTTGCCTCCATTGGGCCGTAGCGAAGGCCTTCGTATTCGATCCCGTTCTTCAGCTTGTCGAGTCTTTCCTGGGTGACGTCGCCCCATGCGCGGACGCGGTATCGTCTTAGCCAACCGGTTGAAGGCAATTCCAGATGTCGGGAAAGCGCGCCATCGTTGGTGAGCAGCAACAGGCCCTCGGTGTTGAAGTCTAGGCGGCCGATGGAAACGACGCGCGGCATGTCAGCTGGAAGATTGTCAAAGACGGTCTGGCGGCCTTCCGGATCGTTGTTGGTTGTCACGAGACCCTTTGGCTTGTGATAGCGCCAGAGCTTGACGGGTTCGGCTGCGGGGAGCGGGTGGCCATCGACTACGATCTTGTCGCCGGGGGCAACCTCGATGGCGGGAGTGTTAAGCTTCATCCCGTTGACGACAACGCGGCCTTCTTCGATCAAGCGTTCGGCTTCGCGGCGCGAACAGAGCCCGGCGCGTGCGATGGCGCGGGCGATGCGCATTGGCTCGGAAGGGCCCGATGGGCCCGCTGTTGCCGACGCTGGCCGGTTGATCTTTCGTGTTTGGACTGAGGTCGGCTTGCCGGCCACTTGGCGTGCTGCAATCGCAGCTTCCCGCGCTGCGCGCCTGTCGTCTGCCGCGGCAACCTGCATTGCGCGTTTGTCGGCAGCGTTGCGCGGGCGGGATGCCGGTCTTGGTGGGCGATTGCCGGGTTTTCCTGGTGCAGGCTGAGGCGTGGCGCCATCAGGTGCGTTCGTGGACGCGGCGCGCGCCATGCGGCCCGCGGGGTGTCCGGCCGATGGCTTGTTGTGTGAGTTTTCAGTGTCGCGCGGTGATGACTTTGTTGCCGCCTTGTCCTTGGCTTTTGCCTTGGCGGCGGCGATGGCACGCAGTGCGGCTTTGCGTGACATGGCATGCCCGCCGCGTGGGGTTCCAGGGGTTCGCTTATTGGCATTTGCTTGGCCTGCGCTCGGCCGTCCACCTTTTGGACTTGCCTTGGATGCACGGGGCGGGCGGCCGCTTTTGCCGTTCGGAGTCTTGGGCATATTGGAGAACCATCCGCCGACGGGTTGGGGAACGTCCTGGGCCGGCGCACGCTGGCGCAAGTGGGTAGAGCCAAACTTATCCGGAAAGGAACGAGAATGGCTCCGCAGGTAGGATTCGAACCTACGACCGTCCGATTAACAGTCGGATGCTCTACCGCTGAGCTACTGCGGAATATTTTTCAGGCAGCAGTCGATCGAAGATTTCCAAGGTTGGAGATCGATGAACGCTGTACGGCTGCCTGTTGCGGTCAAGGCGCGCTTGATAGCAGAAGCAGTGGTGAAGTTGAAGCCCTAACGTATCAGTCAACACATTTATGGAGCCGCACCCTGTCAACTTTCAATGGGCCAAGCTGGCGGGGCAGTCTGGAATTTTGGAGGCCACGCCCGGAATCGAACCGGGGTAAACGGATTTGCAGTCCGGCGCGTAACCACTCCGCCACGTGGCCATCCTCGCCTCAGCGGATTTTGGACCCGGCGAGGCGAGCGATTGCTGTATCACAAGCCTGTTAACCAGCGCAATCGACAAGATCGGGACGCTCTGCAACCTTTTCAAGCACCGTAGATGTCCGAACCTGGCCTTCTCCGGGCTGGCTCACGCATAGCTCTGCACAAAGGTGCAGAGTGCGGCTGATGGTCAATTTTGTTGAAGCCTCAATTACATTACCCTGAGGCGCGTCGCGATGGTATGCCCTTCGTGATGAGCCATTGAAGGGGAGTTTGGATGGCCGACTTCGGGCAGCAACGTACTAATATGGTCGAATCTCAAATTCGGCCAAGCGATGTCACGGATCGACGGATCATCAGGGCGATGCTGGAGGTGCCGCGCGAGCAGTTCGTGCCGACTTCGCTCAAACCGATTGCCTATATGGACCAGCAAATCGCGCTTTCGAAGGCTCCGGCGGCTGGTGAGGCCCGGGGACTTCTGGAGCCTCGCGTGTTGGCCAAACTGGTGCAGCTGGCGGAGATCGGGAACAGCGATGTCGTGCTTGATGTGGGCTGTGGGCCTGGCTACTCGGCGGCGCTGTTGGGCAGACTGGCGGAGACGGTCGTTGCGCTCGAAGCGGACGCTGAACTTGTTGAAACGGCCGGTGCCGTGCTTGCGGACCTGGGTTTGGATAATGTGGCCGTTGTTTCTGGGGCGCTTGAAGCCGGTTACCCCAATGAAGGGCCTTATGATGCTATTTTCATCGGTGGGCGGGTCGAAGAGATCCCCGCCGAACTTCTTGATCAGTTGAAGGATGGTGGCCGGCTTGTTGCTGTCCGGGGAACGCCGGTGCATGCAAGGGCGCTGATCTGGCGGCGAATTGGCGCTAATTTCGACGTTCAAGAAGCTTTTGAGGCTGCTGCACCACTCCTGCCTGGCTTCTCCAAGGCCAGATCGTTCGCGTTGTGATGGCGGTTGGAGGCCAAGGTTTACCAATAGTTTAGCGAATCAGCTGCCAATCGGACCTGGAAAGGTGCGCCTTGTGTCTGGGCGCCGGAGCAGGTGATGTCGCATAACGTACGGTTTTTGGGCCAATGTGTCCGGCCTTTGTGGCCGGCGTCGCCCCGTGCCTGTATGCGCTCCGGCGGCGTGTGCGTTTGGATTTCCTTGGTCGTTGCGGTTTATGTACCGGCTCATGCCGAGAGCCTGCGCGACGCATTGATTTCGGCTTATCAATCCAATCCCGGCCTCGATGCCGAGCGGGCGCGGTTGCGGGCGACCGACGAAGATGTGCCGCGGGCAAAATCCGGTTACCGTCCAACGATCACTGGCCAGGCCTCGATTGCGTCGGAGGATTTGACCTCGCGTCCGGAGACGGCAAGCGATGGCCGCACCAGACCGACAAATTGGGGGGTGAATGTCCGCCAGCCGGTGTTTGATGGATTTCGAACAACGAATGCGGTGAGTGCGGCGGAAGCGACAGTGCGGGCGGGGCGGGCGCTGCTGGGAGACCGTGAAGCCACAACCCTGCTCGAAGCAGTAACCGGCTATATGGATGTAGTGCGTGACCAGGCGATCGTTGGACTTCGCGAACGCAATGTTGGCGTGCTGAGCCGCGAATTGCAGGCTGCACAAGCGCGCCGTGCCGTCAAGGAAGTGACGCTGACTGACGTCGCACAGGCGCGGGCACGGCGGGCGCGGGCGGTTTCTGCGGCCGATCTGGCCAAGGCCAACCTGAAGATTTCGCGCGCCAGTTTTCTGCGCGTCGTTGGACATAGCCCCGAAGGTCTCTCGGAGCCGCCGTTATCAGTACGCGGCCTACCGGAATCCATCTCTGAGGCGCACCGGATCGCTGAGCAGGAAAGTCCAAGGCTGATTGCTGCGCTCTATCAGGAACAGGCGGCAAAATACTCCGTCGACCGGGTTTGGGGGGAGTTGTTGCCGCGGGTCGATGTCGAAGCCAACTATTCGCACGGGACCGATGTTTCGGCAGTTATCGACCAGAGGAACTCGGCAAGCATTACAGGGCGGCTCAGAATCCCGTTTTATCAGGGCGGTGAAGTGCACGCTCGTGTGCGCAAGGCGAAGCACACGCACGTCAGCCGGATCCAGGAGATCGAACAGACGCGCGTTGATGTCGAAGCCAATGTGACATCGGCTTGGTCGCGGCTGATGGCGGCGAGGGCGCAACTGGACTCGGATCAAATTCAGGTGTCGTCGGCTCGAACAGCTCTAACCGGAGTGCGGGAAGAGGAAAAGGTTGGACAGCGGACATTGCTGGACGTGCTCAATGCCGAACAAGAACTGCTCGATGCCCGGGTCTCGCTGGTCAGCACGCGTCGTGACCTGATTGTTGCCTCTTACGCCGTGCTTTCCAGTATTGGCCGGCTGACGGCTCAGGACATAGAACTGGCAACTGACGTTTACGTGCCGGAAGCACATTATGATGAGGTTCGCCGCAAGTGGGCCGGAGTAACAATCACACGGGCGGAAAGCTACGAAATGCCAAGCGTCATGGCTGTGACCGAAGTAGATTTGCCGCCCGTTCGCATGCCGAAAGCTTCACGCCGAGCTGTGCGGTTGCGCCGTATCGAAGAACCGGAGCAGCCGCCATTGTTGGAACGGATGTTCCGGCAGAGTTTTGGCACTGAAGGAGACGCCTATCCGGGCGATAAAGTACGCCACGCCAAGGCGTTGCGCGGTTCCTCGCGTCCGATGGCCCTGCGAGGACCAGTTGGCGCTGAGACCTCCGCAAAGCCTAGTGGTAAAAATGCGCTTCGAGGCGGCTCGCCAAGATTCAAGTCGTCTCTCGATTAAAGGGAAATCCTCATACTTATTCTCAAGTGGGTTCCGATGAGCAAAAGCCTCGTCGAAAGCTGCTTGCTGCCTGCATTTCATCTGACGACTGATATGTGGGTGGTGCACACAAGGTGTGGGCATCGTGCAACGGATGGTTGGCGATCGCTTATCCCCAGCTGCCGGTGGATACCGTCACAGGTCTTGATGGGCTAAAGAATTTGGGGGCCTTGGGTCCCCGCGAAGCCAATTCTGACAGATGCAAACGCTGCCTAACATGTGGATAGCCGGTGGACAGTTGTCTTCTTTGGTTCCGGAATCGGATACCTCGGACGTTGAAGACGAAGTCAGGAGCGGAATTAATTTGGCGTACCGATGCTCTCGCTAACCGGTAGAACATATGCTTGATCGCAGGATTGGCAGGACGACTAGGTGCTTCGGAACCTTCGTCTTGAAAACCGTTTCAACATTGGCGATAGCAGCGGTGCTTATGGCATCGCCGGGTAGGTTGGCTCTTGCCGACACCTTGGACGATGCTCTGTCGTCGGCTTATCGATACAATCCCCGTATTGATGCGGAACGGGCGCGCCTCAGGGCGACTGACGAGGGGGTGCCACAAGCGCGATCGGGGTATTTGCCCCGCATCAACGGCACCGCGGACGTCAATATTAATGATTTTCGGAACAGGCGACGGGACGAGGCGGCCCGCAGCGGCTTCGATTCACAGCTTGGAGCGGTTACTCAAGGCACACGGTCCGGAGATACGATATACCCACGCGGCTACGGCGTTTCGTTGGAGC
>JAJFHK010000037.1 GCA_021775655.1 Filomicrobium sp.
TCCTTGACCTTAGGGGCAGGTGGACGAACGGAGGCGGGTCTTATGATGCGATTGCCCCCCTCATGCAAGCAAAAAATCCCGCCTGCGGTTGAAATATTTTTCCAGCGTTTCACCTTGAATTAACAATGGCTTCGCTCAGTCGTCTCGTGCGGATTTGGACGTGGCTAAACGATGAGCGAATTGAATGCGTTGGCCTGTTGGGACAGTCGGCGACAGGCTTAGGGTGTCGCTAGCTGAAAATGTTGTGTTGGAGCAGCAAGGCGGTGGCGAAGGCAGCATTCCAGCCACGCTGCTTGTCGCAGCCGGTTCCGTCTGGCTGCATCAGCGCCCGCCAAGTAGGCCGTCTAGAAGTTTCTTCGCCTTTCCGCCGCCGTTCTCTTTTCCGCCACCGCCCAACAATTCGTCGAGAACTTTTCCGGCTTTCTCGCCACCGTACTGGCGGCCAAGTTCGCGAATGGCGCTTGGATCATTGAACAGCCCCTTGAGGTCAGGCGTATAGCTCAGGTTTTCGAAAGGACCATGCACGCGGACAGGAACTTCCAGGCCCTTGGTGGCCTTGTTGCCACCTTGTCCGGAAAGGTTTGCAACCAGCTTAGGCTTGACCGTGTAATCAACCCTGCGGGCAGGCAGCATCACTTTTCCTTCGCCGGTAACTCGCAAGAGCGGGCTCAGCATTTCGAGGTCGGTATTTACAGCGACACCATCACTGATGTTGAACGACCCGGAGAGCTTGGAGAAGTCGGTTTGCTCGTCAGGTGAACCATTCAAGTCATTGAATCGTCCCTGCTGCACGGAGCGGATGGCCTTAGGTAGGTTGACACCGACAATGGCCCCATTCTCAAAGGCAAAGCTTGTCGTACCGTTGAGTCTGGAAATGATACTTCGTTGGCTGGTACCTGTACTTGTTACAGCGAGCAGCAGCTGCCCCTTGCCGGCGAGCCAGTCGATCTCGGCCGCATCGGTAAGAAGGGGTTGTGCGGACACACCGCTCAGATTGAAGTTAGCAGCAAACGAGGGGGTCTTAGGCCGGGCGTTCAACGTAAACACGCCGCGGCCGGAGCCTTCGTAAAGCTCCATCTCTTCGAGTTTGGCTGTGAGCGCCTGATTGAGAAGCGCGACCGTCATCGTCGAACGGCCGACTTTGATATTCTCGTACAGCAACTTGCCGAGCTTCAGGTTGAGATTGGCGTTCAGCTCTTCGAGGGGCGAAACGTCGAATGGTTCGTTACTCCAACCTTCGCGCTTGGAATAACCCTTGACGCGCGCACCGGGCTCTTTGATCAAGTCTTCGATCGAGTCGGGCGCAGGCTGTGCTCCCGCTCTTTCAGCCTCCGCTGCATTTCCAGCTCGCTGGGTTTTGGTCTTCCTACCCGCGCGCTGCTTGTTGCCGGCGCCGCTGGGTGGCAGGTATTTGTTCAGATCAAGTACGGAAAGGCCGAGGCTGCCCCTCAAGTTTGGACGCGACCCGGTCATATCGGCAATGATGTTGCCACTAGCCTTGGCACCATCGATTTCCATGTCGAGCTTGGATAATTGATAGACTGGTCCGTCCGCCTTCAAACGACTTTTGATGCTGAGCGGACCGAAGCCGGTTGCGGGCGGCAACTTCGTACCAAGCCACCTGGCAAGCAGGCGGATCGATGATGTTTCGATTGAGACATCGCCATTGAGCTGGAGATCGTTTGAAAAATCGATCGAACCGTCATATTTGGCTTCGACTTTATTCGACTTCACGGTCGCATCAATATTCGCCGGCTGCTTGGTCAGAACCTGCTTTAAGGATTTCATGACCGCCTGAAAATCGATCTTGTCTCCCCGGTAGCGCAAATCTCCGTTCGCCGTCACCGGCCTGCCCAGCGACTTCAAGGCCACCGTCACGTTGATATTGCCAATGTTTTCGCGGGCAGCCTCGGTGGCATTGGTATAGCGAATTCTTCCGTCCACAATGCGCACGTCGCCCAATTCGATCTGCTCAAGTGCGGCAACGTCAACGTTGCCACCTGCTGCAGGTGCCGAGGCATCGTTGGCAATGCCGCCACCAGCTTGTGCCAATCGAATAGGACCGTCACTGACACGGCCGGCAAAGTCCCAGCTCTTGCGGCCCTTTTGATCGACACGGAAATCAAACACAGGCTCGTCGAGCAGAAACTGATCGACGACAACTTTACGCGAAAGCAGCGGCAGGAGCTTTACCTGCACGTTCAGTGACTTCATGCGGACGAACGCAGGTCCTTTCATGCCTGGTGGAGGTGAAAGGCTGACGCCAGCCATGTTGAAGCCCAGACCCGGATAGAATGTCAGACCTGTACGGCCTGCAATTTTTAGATCGCGCCCGGTGGTCGACTTCACCTGAGAGATAAGTTGGTCGCGAATAAGCTCGGTGGGCGGCGCCACAAACAATACGGTGAGCCCCGCGCCGATCAGCACCAGTAGGCCAACAGCGAAATAAAGGATGATCGAACCAAATCCAGAAGTGCGTTGCCGTTTCGGCTTGCGGCGTGGGCCGCCGGGCCGGCGACCGCGACGCGGCGGACCAGCAGCATTTGGTGCGCCCGGTTGGGGGCCGTTGTCCGAGCCGGGACGGTATGTTTCGATGCCCGGTGGTTTGCGGTTCGTCATTTGCAACTCTCTCTCGATATTCTGAAGCACTTGTGGCCCAAGCGGATGCGCAGCGCTGCTCTGATTTGCGCTGCCGCAATCGCGTCTTGCTAGCCGCTATGCTGCTTTCGCATTGACTACAGCTAGGCTGAAATTATGTCACGCCCATGCATCGCCGCAGCAAGTGCCAAAGATTGTGCACGGAATAATACGCATCAGTGCCCGCAGCGACAGCGCCGCCATACTTCCCCCTATGGTTGCAAGTCCCGCACGTCTCCGGATCTGATGATTCGATCACCTGTCAAGGGCTTTATCTAGCCAACGTAATGCCTTGAAAAAGACATGCGGGCGTACTTCGACTCAGCTAAATACAACCTATGAGTGTATTTTATTGGTGTCGGACTGCCGGATGGCGAGTGGCGTTTGCGCTCGCTTGCGGCATCGCTGCAGCGCAGGGACTTATTGTTGGCGTTGAACCATCAGCCGCTGGACCGTCTGGATCGAGGCCTGCTGCAATGGCGGTCGTGACAGGGACCGCACGTATCGTCGATGGCGATACCATCGATGTCGGTGGGCGACGCGTGCGCCTTGAGGGAATTGACGCACCAGAATCCGCGCAGACCTGCCCGGCTCGGTATCTAGGCGGCATTCTTGGACCCTGGCGCTGCGGAGTTGCGGCGAGTTCGGCACTGGCACGGCTGATCGGATCTTCATCCGTATCTTGCGAAACTCACAAGACCGACAAATACGAACGCCTGGTTGCGACCTGTTTTTTGGGTGGACGGGATATCAGTCGCGAATTAGTGCGCCAGGGGTATGCGTGGGCGTTTGTTAAGTACTCGATCAATTACGTCGCCGAGGAGAAGTTGGCGCGGACTGAGAAGATTGGAATTTGGGCCTCGCGCGAACCTGCACAACCCGCCTGGGAATATCGCAAGCGCCGCTGGGCGACGGCAGAGCAGGTTGCGCCCGCCGGCTGTGTCATCAAGGGCAATATCTCAGCACGAGGCGATCGCATCTATCACACGCCCTGGAGCCCTTGGTACGCCAAGGTGCGCATTAATGTACGTTCCGGAGAGCGATGGTTTTGCGACGAAGGACAGGCGATTGCCGCTGGTTTTCGTCGGGCACGTGGAAGGTGATTTCGTGGGGCAGGCGTCATGCTGTTAACTGGCGTAGGTGTGGTCCTTCTGCGAACAACCACCTGCGCGAATTCCATGAATCGTCGGGTGGGCGCGGCAATTGAACTCGTTGGTGGTTGACTGAATTTGAAATCTACCTACCGAAGTGACCTTGCATCTGGGCGGCCCTAAGCATTCGAAATTTACGTATCCCGGTGGACCGGACATAGACAAATGTCGGTGCTTTCGGTCGACCTGGATCAAAAGGATTACAGTTGTTGCGTGCTGGCTTACATGCTGATGCCGCACGCATTTTCAACATTCGTAGTGCTCAGCAAAAACTGGTCGTCACCTAAATTTTTCAAGGGCTTGATGAGGGCAAGAATTTGCTCCATCAGACGTTGTATCCGGACTTCGCTCTCGCCAGTGGTTCCACCTACGGACACTATGATTGCTCCAATAACCGTTTGGAGAGAGTTACTGCTATGCCCGTACCCAACAGCGGGCCGGTACAATCCGCTCGTATCCAATCAGAGGAAGACAAGATGCTTCGAACTCTTTTTTCCGGCAGCGCCATCTTTGCTGCCGTTGCCGCACTGGCGGTAACTGGCCATGCCGACACGGCTCGCGCCGATAGCCCCGAAAAGCTTTGGGAGTGGACAAAGGGCTACGGTCCCGAAAGCGTCATTGTCGATGCAAAAGCAGGCGTGTTTTACGTCAGCAACGGCAATAACGACGCGATGAAGAAGGATGGTGACGGCTACATCTCGAAGCATTCGCTCGACGGCAAGGTGATCGCCGAGAAGTGGGCATCGGGCTTGAGTGCGCCGAAAGGAATGGCGTTCGTGAACGGGCACCTGTTTGTTGCTGACGTTGATGAACTCGTTGAGATCGACTTGAAAGATGGCGGAGTGGTCGCCAAGCATTCTGCTCCGGGCGCCAAGCTCCTCAATGACGTCGCTGCTGATTCCACAGGCACCGTCTACGTGTCTGATATTGCTGGACAGGCGATCTACCGGTTGGCGGACGGCAAATTTGAAAAATGGATGGAAAGTGGCCCGATGGCTGGCCCGAATGGGTTACTCGTCGAAGGCGACAACCTCATCGTCAACACGTGGGGTGAACTGTCGGGCGAGGGCTGGGCAACAAAGACACCTGGCAACGTTTACTCGGTTTCGCTTGCCGACAAATCCATCAAACCGCTCAGTGATAAGCCGGTCGGCAATCTCGACGCCATGCAAGCACTTGGTGGAGGTGCTTATCTTCTCGGTGATTTCTGGGTTGGAAAAATCTTGAAATTCTCCGCCGACGGAACCGTTTCGGAAGTAATGGTGCTTGAACAAGGCACCGCCGATTTCGGTTATGATGCGTCGACCAGAACATTAGTTGTGCCAAACATGATGAAAGGCACGGTTACGGCCTACAAGCTGCCCGAGTAATCAATCCGGCAGAGAATTCAGCGGCGCTGGCCTGGAAAGGGTGAGCGCCGCTCTTTTTTGCCTTGATGTGCATGGGCGGGGCA
>JAJFHK010000361.1 GCA_021775655.1 Filomicrobium sp.
CGTTCACCTGTTTGACGGGCACGACACCGATGCACTTGCGCGCGCGCGCGACCAGTGGAAAGCGGCCAAGGCTGCAGGTTGTGAAGTCACCTATTGGCAGCAGAGCCAGCAGGGGCGTTGGGAAAAGAAGGCATGATCGCGGTTACTCTGCGTAGCTGTGAAACGCCGTCTATTGATCGGGGGCCATCTACACTTTCTGGTGTTCGGCAGGCTCGACGATGAATTACCGCCACGTCTATCATGCGGGCAATTTCGCAGACGTTCTCAAACACGTCGTTCTGACACTTGTCATCTGCCATCTGAAGCGCAAGCAGGCACCTTTTCGGGTGATCGATACGCATGCTGGGGCTGGCCTTTATGATCTTTCCTCAGTTGAAGCACAAAAAACCGGCGAGTGGCGTGACGGTATAGGGCGTTTGTTGTCAGCTGAGCTGCCCGATGACGTGGCGGTATTGATGGCGCCTTATCTCGACTTGGTCAGAGGTATGCATAATGCGCATAAGCCACTGCTGGGCCCGGAGTTGCAGGTTTATCCCGGCAGCCCACTGCTGGCTGCTGCATTACTGCGTCCAGTGGACCGCTTGATCGCAAACGAGTTGCACCCTATCGACCTGGTGGCGTTGGAGCAGTCGCTTGCTAAATTCAGAAATGCAAAGGTGATGGGTCTTGACGGCTACCTCGCGCTGAAGTCGACGCTGCCGCCGAAGGAGCGCCGAGGTGTCGTGCTGATTGATCCGCCATTCGAGGAGCCTGGGGAGATAGAGCGGCTCATTGCAGGTTTGCGCCTGGGCGTGAAGAGGTTTGCTACTGGCACATTCCTATTGTGGTTCCCAATTAAGGATCCCCGGTCGATTGTTGGTTTCAAACGTGACCTTAGTGAAGTTGGGCTTGAAAAACTCATGGCAGTGGAATTCTATCGACGAGTTCCAGACGACGCGAAACGCTTGAATGGCCATGGACTGATTATGCTCAATGCACCCTTTACGTTGGGCGATGATCTGAAGCGCCTGCTGCCTTCATTGGTTCAAATTCTTGGCGAGCAGGATGGCGCTTCCTTCGAGATAACACCGTTATAGTCGGAGGGCTCAGATCAAAGTGAGCATAATCCATGCATTTTCGGACGTAGCGCCGGCGCAACGGATGAGCGCCAAAATTGCGTCTAGTTGTTGATTGGCACTGGCGTCCGATAGGCAACGCCCTCTCGATGCGGCAGTGTAGGCTCAACGGGGTAGTTGCTTAGAGATAGGCAGGTTTGAGAGTTCAGGAGAAGATGTCATGCGAACAATTGTGAGTCGTACGGCGATGGTAGCTGTAGCAGCTGGTCTGGTTATGAGCGCAGGCGCTGGTGCGAGCGCTGGAGAGTGCTTCATGAAGGCGGGCCAAGGGACGGCAGGTACACTTCAGGGGGCCAAGTTCCAGGTCGACGAAGTGTTGCTACAGGCCACCGATTGGGGTGCCTGGGCGGAATGGATGGCGACGGGTAAGACCACTGGCTACGACTTCGGTAAGCGCCAGTACAAGTGCAAGGAGGGTGGGCTTGGCTACGAGTGCACCGGTCAGGCCGAGATCTGCAAGAAGTAAGGTGCTGTGGCCTATCTGCGTAGCATGATCGCGCTGCTCAGGTCGGTCATGGAGACGAGCCGGCGGGGAATCTGCTGGCGCTGACTTGCAAGCATCAGCGTAACGCCAGGGGGACCTGGCTCATTAGGAGTTGGTTGATATGAGATCTTTCGTCCTAACTGCCATTGCCATAGGCGCGGCCATTGTCTCAACAGGCGCCCAAGCTGGCTCATGCGTGAAAGCTGGCGGCGAAGCCACGATGCTTACTGAAGACTTGGCGAAATTCATGGCCGGCGCTGCGCTTAAGAACCAGATGAAGGCCAATGGATTGACACCCTCTGGTCAGGTCAACATGAAGTGCCAACCGGCGACGTTTGGAACGCACTGCATCGCGCATCAAAGGGCCTGCAAATAGGCCTTTGAGGATCCTACACGAGGATGTGCGTTTACTTTCGATTTACTATGGGGAAAGTCAAATATGAACTTTCCTCAGGGTTGGGTAGTTTATCTACCTCAAGGTTTTTTGCGGGGTCAGGAGTCTAGTGATGAAGCGTCTATTGGTAGGTCTCGCCATACTTGCCGGAGTTTTCGCGTTCAGCGTTCAGGTCAACGCTGGTGATCGTGGTTACAAGGGCCAAGGTGGCCATAAGAGTTCCAACTACTACCGCGGTGGACCGAAGGTTAAGGGCTACGTGCAGCGGCGTGGCGGATACTCGTATGATTACCAGGACTCGATCAGCACCTACGGTGATACCAACAGTGTTTATGGTGGCACCTCCGGCTTCAACGATCCCTACGTCGATCGCCAGACAGTGGCTGGTCCCTTTGACAATGGGTATTTCTTCAACAACCCGACCGGACCTCAGGGCGGCAGTTCGCCTTACATGCACTGAAGCGGATGGATAGACGATATTCAGGGTCACCTTCTCGGGTGGCCCTTATTTTTGTGGAATGGATGCGTTGACGGACTGCGTGCGGTTCACGGCGCGGCATGGTCCTGCAACATAGAATTGAACCTAGTGCGCTGGATGATGGCTGAGGGGCTTCGACCCCCGGAGTGTGATTTCAGGGCACAACAGCGGCAAATTCAGGATTTCTGATCTAGGCAGGCTGGGGGCCTCCGCGTATGGTCCGGCATGGTTAACGTCGTCAATTCAACGTTGAGTAGTTCAATGCGCTTTGCACAGATGGTCGCCGCCGCCCTCGTTCTTGCTGTAACTTCATTTGCAGTTGTTCCGCCGGCCGAAGCGAAATGCACCCGGCTTGCATTTTCC
The DNA here is from genome assembly GCA_021775655.1 of Filomicrobium sp. Taxonomy (GTDB): domain Bacteria; phylum Pseudomonadota; class Alphaproteobacteria; order Rhizobiales; family Hyphomicrobiaceae; genus Filomicrobium. Next base: position 2,835 of record JAJFHK010000361.1, read on the forward strand.
GTGAACGATTATGGGAAAGAAGGCCCTACGAACGACGCGAAGAAACTCCTCGACAAGTATATCGCCGAGTGGACGTCAGAGCGCGGCATCGCCAACTATAACACCGGCAAGAAAGACGTTTCCTGCGAGTTGTTCCTGGATGTCATACTCTTTGACGAGTGGACTTGTCGGGCTGAAGCTAACGTCTGCTGGTGATTTCTACGCCACTGCCGGATCAGAATTTTCGCACCGCTTGATTAGCTGCTGGATGGGGCGTGAAGCTTGTCGAGCCGCAGACGGTGTCGTGCGTCGGTGATCAGAAGAACGGTGGCATATCCCGCTATGACGGCTCCAAGCGCAGTGGCCCCGGCAATCACGAACATGATCATGATTTGGTATTTGGTCGCTTCGACGGGATCCAACCCGGCGAGGATCTGACCAGTCATCATGCCGGGAAGCGCAACCACACCGGAAGCGGCCATGGCATTTATAATCGGCATCAAGCCGGTCTTGAGAGCAAGACGCAATGTGCCATCCAAAGCCGTAAAGCGATCTGCACCCAGAGCTAATCGGGCTTCGATTGCAGTTCGTTCGCGCGCGGCTGTTTCGATGAGCGTGCTGGCTGTGAGCGCAATACCTGTCATGGCATTGCCAAGCACCATGCCGAGGATCGGCAATACATAGCGCGGTTGATACCACGGGTCAGGGCCAATCAGACCGGCGACGGCGAAGACGGTAGCAAGAGTGCCGACAATTAGAAGCGTACCTGAGCCGAGCAAATATGCCTCGATGCCCTTTGGCTTTCGCGAAAGGCGCGAGACGATTTCGAAGCCCGCGATAATCACCATGATAAGCGCAAGCCCCAATGTCCAAAGAGGTGAGGTTTGTTCAAAAATCCATTTCAGAACGAAACCGATTAGGGCCAACTGAACTGTCATGCGCACGGCATTGATGAATAACGTTCGTTCGAGTCCAAGCGCGAATGCCCAGGAAACCGCACCATTGACCAGGATCAGTGAAGCTGCCAGTGCGAGCTGTGCCACGTCGAGAGACACGTAGGTCATCGCATTCGCTCCGGGGCGGCAGTATCAGATTCGAGTGGCGCGAGCTGCAATCGCAGATCGCTGAGGCGGTCGATCTGCGTGCGGTCATGACTGATGAGGAGAATGCTGCTTCCCGCGAGTAGGCGGTAGCGTAATAGTTCCTCGACAAGAGCGGTGTTCTTTGGATCGAGAGCGGAGGTTGGTTCATCTAGGACGATGACGGGAGGATCGTCGATTAAAGCAAGTACGAGCGCCAACCGCTGGCGCTCTCCGGTGGATAGAATTGATACGGACTTATCGAGTAGGCCCGGCGATAGGTTAAGGCTTGCCAGGAGGCGCTGTTGCACTTTTACCGAATCGGGATCGCCATGGAACGCTTCGCGCGGAGTGTCTGTCCACCAACCGGGTTCGGCTGAAAGATAGCGCACCAAGTGGCGCCATTCAGGGGGTGGCGTTTCATTGCGCTCGGCGCCATTGACGAAGATATGGCCAACGGCGGGTTCGAGGTCCGCAAGTGCACGGGCAAGCCGCGTCTTGCCGCTGCCGGAAGGACCTTCGAGCCCCATGCATTCGCCATCGCCGACTTCGAAGCTAAGTGGAGGCAGGCCTGCGATCTTGAGCTTTTCGACACGCAGCACGGCTGCTCTCTCTCTATCGGTATCACCCGCCGTTTGCAGGCCAGCGATACCTATAGATTGTGCTCAAGCTTGGTGGAAGCTGTGGGCGCTGCTTTTCAAGTTTCAGGCGAACGCCTCAACATTCTTTGCCAATTCTTCGAGCGCTGGTTGCAGCGTATTCCGATCAAATGGCTTCAGGATGTGGCTATTTATGCCAGAGCGGTATGCACGGGACAGGTCTTGTGAATCCGCTTCTGTTACCGCGTAGAGTATTTGTGGGAAACGGTGAGCATCGATTTGGCGAAGGGCTGCCAGGAATTCCATGGCGCTCGCACCTGGAAGTTGCCAATCGAGGACTATCATGTCGGGCATGGATGCCCGGCACAGCCGCAAGCCTTCTTCAGCGGTGTCGGCCTCGATTGCGATGTAACCTGCGCTTTCCACGATCTTGGATGCGACTTTTCGGATGACGTCGGAATCGTCGACGATGAGGCAGAATTTCATGATCACGAGCTCCGGGACTTTGAGGCCAACCGTTGGCGCATGCCACGGGTGCCTCACATTGGCCCCGGAACAGTTAAGAGGGCGTTTAGTTGTGACCGATAATGCGCGCAACAGGTGCAGATCGGCAGCAGCTTGAGCGGACGATTGGTTAGCCGACGATGTAAATCCCGCGCCAGAGCCTGTCGGACCTAGATGGAATCGTTCTGCCGCGGCGAATTTGGTTCGAGATCGAGCGGACCGACGAAATGCGTCGTGTCGAAGACGCGCTTGCAGCACGAAGCGGCGTTACGGATGAGACGGGACGCGAAGGGATCGGGGCTAATTCGCCCGGCCCATCCAACCGGAGCTTGGCTTCGCCAAGACGGGTTTCCAAGCGGCGGCGCGCCAGTTCGTCGGCCGGCTTGCCCGTGGCCCCGTTACGCGCTGCACGGCCCTGCTGCTGGGCACGGCACGCCGCTTGAGAAACAGAATTGCTTCCATCTAGGTCAGACAGGCTCTAGGCAATCAGCTTTGTTTCTTCTCAGGGCTTCACAGCAAGGATGATGTCGTCGCCGTCCTGGAGAATCTCGATGCGCATGCCAGTCGATGCCGCCAGGCGCCAAGTGTAATATGCTTGGATGTTCATGGCATTTAGTTCGCCATCAGTTGTCCCGGCAACAATATCAGTAAGGTATTGTGGCGGGCGGGCGGTCTTGCCAGCGCAGCGGATTTCAAATGAGGGCTGCTCGATGCTGCCAAGAATCGATACCGAAAGTTCTCCTCCACGCGGCAGCGCTGTTACTGCGGCCGACACAAGATTGAGCAGGAGCTTGACGTGGTCCTTGCCCATATGGCCCGCCGGGCCGTTCCAAACGAGTTTGTGCTTGCCTGCGCCGAGATAGCCGCGAGAAATCTGTTCGGCCATCGAGAGGTCAATTTGGGCCCCGGCAGAGCCAGCAGCCCCAAAGGCGAAGCGCGCGAATTGGAGACGGGCGGACGCTTGCTCGGTGACGTTGCGAATGACGTCCATGGCGTAACTTTTAGCTTCGGCATCATCGTCTTCGTCAAGAATTTCAAGTCCATTGTATATGGCACCAACCGGGCCAATCACGTCGTGGCAGATCTTGCTTGATACGAGGGCTGCGAATTCGAGATCGGTGGGTGTATCGAGTTTCATCGTGTTTTGCCCCTATCGCCCGGCGTTGTACTATTGCCGGATGTGCCTTTGATCTGCGGCGGTTGTATCTGATTCACGCCAATTGTCGTTCAGAGTGCCTGGATTCGGCACCGAACGACAGAGTTAAGAACCCTACATCCCGCCCCCCTATTATTCATTAAATTGACTGTTAAATAACTGTATTTGCGTGGAAAAGAAATTAAGTCGCCGCTGCAACACATTGAGCCTCAAGGTGGGTCTTGCGGCCACACTTTCGTAACAACTTCAGAGCAAAGGTTGTGCTTATGGATCACGATTCGCGTCCGCCAGCGCGTGAACAGATCGTCTGTCTAACGCCCTGCGGAAAACGGTGAGCATCGATCAACGATATGACGAAAACCGCAATGACGCGCCTGCCGGTCCTGAGAATTCTCAGCACCGTCTTCATTCTTTTGTCTGGCTTCATGTGGTCTTGGAATGCTTCGGCACAAGACAACCTGCCGTGGAAGGACCAGCCGCGAGAGGAATACGATACCTATCGCGAGGTACCGCAACGTGACACCCCCGAT
>JAJFHK010000362.1 GCA_021775655.1 Filomicrobium sp.
CACGGGTTAAACCCCGGTGGCGAACCGGAACACAACTAAGGAACTGCGCCGATGACGGAAGTGCCGATTCTCGCGGGACGCCTTCAGCAGCGGGCCACAGAAGATCACTACGACAGGATCTTCATCCGCGACCTCATCCTGGACTGCCATATTGGCGTCTACGAGGAAGAAAAGGGGGTGACGCAAAAGGTTGGCTTTTCCATCGAAGCTGCCGTCTCGCCCGCAGTTGCAAGCCGTCACGACCAGATCGCAGAGGTGCCCTCCTACGACAACCTGATCGAAGCCGTGCACGCGACGCTCGCCGAGGGACACATTAACCTCGTGGAGACGATGTCCGAGCACATCGCTGCTCAGATTCTTGAAGACAAGCGCATCGTCTGGGTACGGGTCAGGATCGACAAACTTGAGCGCGGCCCTGGTGCGGTCGGTGTAGAGATCGTGCGGCCACGCGGCGCGGGAAGGCACAGTGCACTTTGATCCGGGCAAGCCGCCGTTCGCGCCCGGCGACCCGATCATATTGAAAATTGGCGGCAGCCTCACCCGGCAACCCGAGACGCTTCTGCCCATCCTCGACATCGTGAACCGGGGCAGCCGGCCCCTCGCGGTAGTGGCGGGCGGTGGTGCATTTGCCGACGCAGTGAGAGTTGCACAGACCCGTATCGGTTTTGCTGACCGTACTGCGCACCGCATGGCGATACTGGCGATGCATCAGAATGCGTTGATGATGTCGTCTGTTGCTTCGTCCCTTACACCCTTGGAAAGTCTTGGCGATATTCATACTGCGCTCGCTCAAGGAGGGAAGGCTATCTGGTTGCCACTGAAAGAATGCGAATCTGACCGTGAAATTCCTGCAAGCTGGGAAGCAACGTCAGATGCGATCGCAGCGCGGCTTGCCGAGCGCCTAAGTGGCTTGCCGTTGGTTCTTGTGAAATCACGCGGAGCGATGGGTCAACACAACGATCCGTTAAAGCTTGCTGCGGAAAATATGATTGATCCGGTTGCAGCTCAAATCCTGGAGCGAACGAACCTGCCGTTCACAATCATAGAAATGCGCCAGAAATTACAGCTTTCCGGACTACTTGGTGCGCTTGAGACCGTCGACGCCGCCGGGCGCGCGTGATAATCGGGAACGTATGGCAAAATCAGACGTAAAGACGCCGCGCTATGGCTGGGTCCTGACCGGCTCGGGCCACTTCTTCACCGAAAGCCTCGAATTCATGCGTGAACTCGACCCGCTCGACGTATTCGTCTCGGCGGCGGCTGAAGAAGTGCTCAACATGTACAAGCAGAGCCTCGACGAATTGCCCGAAGGTACCCGCATCTTCAAGGACCGCACAGCGAGCGCGGTACCCGTTGGCGGATTCTATACCGGCGTTTACCACACGCTGATCATGGCGCCGGCGACTTCGAACACGATTGCGAAATGCGTCGTCGGCATTTCGGATAATCTTGCAACAAACGTCTATGCGCAGGCCGGCAAATGCCGCGTGCCATCAATCGTTTTTGCCTGCGATACCAAGCCTGAAGACATCACCGAAGCGCCTCGCGAAAACATGGTGCCCGTCTATCCGCGCCGCATCGACCTGGAGAATACCGAGAAGCTAAAGAGCTTCGAATACACAACCGTCGTCGAAAGCGTCGACGAACTCAAACAGGCGCTGGAAGCGCGGCGCGAATGGCTGACAAGCTCCTCTTCCTGACCGGCCATCTGGCCGAAGCCAGGCTGAATGGCACGCTGAGCGAGATCGGCCTGCCGAAGGATTCCTATGCGGTTCGCAACGTTGGCATCAAGGTTGCCGCGTTGATGACCGAAAAGATCCTCAAGAACCGGCTTGAAGCGCCCCTCGAAGCTGACCGTGTGGTGCTGCCTGGTCGCGTACGTATGAACCTGGAGGCGCTGTCGGAGCACTACGGCGTGCAGTTCACGCTGGGACCGGAAGAATTGATCGACCTGCCGCAATATCTTGGGCACGGGGGCAAGCCGCCGGATCTCTCGCGCTATGACATCAATATATTCGCAGAGATCGTCGAAGCGCCCGAGGTGCCGCTCGATCAAATCACTCAGCGCGCTCGCCAGCATAAGGCTGCTGGAGCCGATGTGATCGACATCGGCTGCCGCCCGGATGTTCCATTTCCACATCTCGAAGACACGGTTCGCGCCTTGAAGTCTGAAGGCATGAAGGTCAGCGTCGATTCCGGAGACATGGACGAACTTCGGCGCGGGGCGCAAGCGGGTGCGGACTATGTCCTCAGTCTCGATGAGGATAACCTGGATGTGGTGGCGGGGACGAACTGCGTTCCGGTGCTCGTGCCGAAAGAGCACGGCGATCTGGACTCGCTTGTCAGAGCAGTCGACAAAGCCAAGGCGCAAGGCATCGCGCACCTAGCTGACCCGATTCTCGACCCGATCCATTTTGGCTTTACGACCTCGCTGGAACGCTACGCGGAACTGCGGCGGCGCTGCCCCGATCTCGAAATCCTTATGGGGACCGGTAATCTCACCGAATTGACGGAGGCCGACAGCCAGGGGCTGACGGCGATGCTGCTCGGCATCTGTTCGGAACTCCAAATTCGCAATGTGTTGATCGTACAGGTGTCACCGCACACACGGCGAACGGTTGAAGAGCACGACGCAGCGCGCAGGCTGATGTTTCGTGCGCGAGAAGATAACGCACTGCCCAAGGGATACGGGGGCGACCTCCTCTCGCTACATGAGTTGCGGCCGTTTCCGCAGAAGCCGGAAGAAATCGCTAAGGCCGCTGCCGCGATCCGGGATGCAAATTTTCGCATCGAAGCGGGTGAAGATGGAGTCCACATCTATAATCGCTTCGGGCATCATGCAGCCTCCGATCCGTTCGAACTTTACCCAAAGCTGGGCGTCGAAGAAGATGCCAGTCACGCCTTCTATCTCGGCTATGAACTCGCCAAGGCGGAGATCGCCCGCGCTCTTGGCAAACGCTATACCCAGGACCGGCCGCTCGATTGGGGTGTTGCCGCCGACAAACCGGATGAAGACATGATCCATCATGCCCCAGAAGGGGCGACGCTTCGTGCAGCGAGGGAAAAGGCAGAGCGGGACCGGAAGGCCGCAGCGAAGAAGGACACGAAGGACTAAGTCTAGATTGGAGACGCCATGCCGCTGATTATTGAGACAATCGTTACGACGCGGGCCAAGAGCGGCGAAGTTCATATTGCGCCGCTGGGGCTTATTCAACGCGACGACAGATGGATCATTGCGCCCTTCACACCTTCAACAACGTTAACGAACCTGCGCGAGAACCCGGTTGCGGTTGCCAATCATGTGGATGATGTGCGGATTTTCGCTGGCTGCGTTACGGGCAGAAAAAAGTGGGTGGTCAAACGTGCTGAGAAGATTGACGGCGCGGTTTTGAAGGCAGCTCTGACGCACTGGGAATTGAAAGTCGAGGAAATCGAAGAAGACGACGTTCGCCCGCGCTTTGTCTGCGCGACTGTCTACACCGAGGAACACAAGCCATGGGGCGGATTCAACCGCGCCCAGGCCGCCGTGCTCGAAGCCGCCGTCCTTTGCACCCGCCTCAAGATGCTGCCGAAGGAAAAGGTCGAAGCCGAGCTGGAATATCTCAACATCGCCATTTCGAAGACAGCCGGTCCACGTGAAGAGGAAGCGTGGGGCTGGCTGATGGAGAAGGTGGAGGCTTGGCGCAAGGGGGAGTGAGGCGAGAGAAGCGAGAGAAGCGTTATTAGATCAAGCGGATGGTCAGACAGCAATGGCGCTTATTGAGAGGAGCGTGCATTTTCCCATTGTCAGATACCCACCCCTTTTGATGGATCCAATCGGCTTGCAACTGCTAGCCGTTCGTGTGTAACATCGGTTCAGGTTTTTCTATCAATACTCGATACTGCACAAATTTCCTGAGGCTGAAAATGAATCTTTTTTCTGCAAATCGATTAGGGCGTTGTCTCTCAACCGTCTTTTTTCTTGTGATGATTACTATTTTTACCCATACACTCTTACTTGCCAGTCCCATCACCCAGATGTGCCGTGACCAAGTGAAGGGGTTTTCAAATATAGCCTTTGATGATGAACGCCATCGTGGCTGGTATTATCGCTTCTGGAGTGGTGACTGTGGCAAAGTGCCGTTTCCTGAATGGTTCGTTTGTCAAAGCAAAAAAAATACTTGGAATGATATAGCTCAGAAGACGTTGTCCAGGGCGACACCTGAGAATAATAAAGCTGTTAGAGTTTCAATTTGTAAGCTTGGTGAATTCATTGGGCTTGAATGGGCGAGGGACAATAACATTCGATGTATTCATACTCGCGACCTTGCACCTTTAGGCGATATTTTAGATGACCCGTCCGTCGCAGTGGAGCAGGGTATCAAGAACACGTGGTCCAAAGCTCGGGGAATGATGGATCGCTCACCATGCCCTCACAACTGAGACAATTAGTTTCCCAGCCACCTGACTGAAACTTTTTGCAGGATTCGAGCCTATAGGATGCTTACAGTCATTACGATACATGGGACGAATGCTACTGGACCGGCCGAGGGTAGAAATTGGTGGCAAATTGGCGGGTCACTTGAGACGGACATTTCCGAGATTGCGGCAGTTGGGAATGGCGAAGTCGTGCTGCGTCCATTCATTTGGGATGGTCTAAACAGCGAGAAGTCTCGCCGTAGCGCAGCCTCTGAGCTACTGTCACTACTGCAAAAACTTGAATCAGACAAACAGCAGTATGTTATTGTCGGTCACAGTCATGGTGGCTCAGTTTCGGCATTAGCCCTAATGGAAGCTGCTTACCGTAAATTGTCCCTTCCCGGGCTCATGAGATGGATTACCGTCGGCACGCCCTTTATTCAATTAAGAAAGAAACGACTTCTTTTTTCCCGAGTCGGACACCTCGGGAAGGCAACCATTGTAGCCGTGCTGTCGTTCGGGCTTCTGTTCAGCCTATCGTTTTATTTCAATGGAGTCAGGGCTGGATTCGACCCTTTCAGCCTCATGCTGATCTTCTCGCCTGCGATTGCAATCTACCTCGCAATGAATTTGTACAATACCCGCAAATTATTCTTGTATGAGAAATCAAGTGGCGACCTATTTCGAAATAAATTCGCAACTCGCTGGTTGCCTCTGAACCACAGTGACGACGAAGCAGTAGAGGGATTGCAGACCCTACGCGACCTCCGACTTCCGTTATTTAAGACTGATTTCATCGTTTCACCACTTACGTTTATTGGCGCGATCCTGGTCCCGATGACGCCACTCATGATCGTTTTATCCCCTAGCCTCATGGCTTATGTTGAACAGTTAGCTGGCACAACAAATCCCTATGGAGAAAGCAACGATGTAATTTCCAGCATTGAGTTTCTTGCAGACATCCTGAAACAGGACGTGCTGAATTTCTCGAAGCACGTGATCGAAATGGCTGGTTTAGCACAGCAGCATGATCATTTTTTTTGGAATATCGCAGCAGCTGGCTTAAGCTTCATTACGCTCATAGTTCTTCCGGTATCTATCATGTTGGCGGCGACATACGTGTTTCTTGCTACTGTGGTGCTTGTCTCCACCGTATTCAGTCGGCATACCAGTAAGTGGCTAAACCGGGCAGCCTGGGGCCAAATACGAAAGTCTGCATTCGGAAATGATACACAAGCAGAGCACGCATCGGGCGCAGCCGCCCACCCTTTCTGGACACAGGAATCGCCACCAGTACTGCCGCCCCCAATCGCGCAGCGGATTTCCGACTTTGCAGACCAGGAGGCAGCCCAATCAATATCGAAGCTACGAAAAGCAATTAAGGTTTTGGCTTTTTCTACTGAGGATGGAGACAAATCCGATCTGCTGGCTGATTATCTGACTTGGAAGGAACTGATCCACACGGCATACTTTCGAGTCCCTGAATTTCGAAAACTGATCGTGATAGCAGCTCTAGACCACGATGACTCAAGGTGCGGCGCCGACTTTCCTAGCAGTGCGTCTTATGGAGAGGCCAGGGAATGGCTCTCACAGCTTGATCTTGCCAGACTCAATGCGCCTTGAACTTGCCCAATACGGGCTGATGATCCGAATATTTGAAAGATGTATCGACGCCCGTCATTTTTTCAATGGAAACGTTTGGCGACACGATAAATCCATCAATATTCGTAACGTAGTTATGACCACGCTTGTAAGCTGACTGAACGGTGCGAACGGTCGGCGTGTCGGGGTCAAAACCCAACTGCCACCCTTCTGGCAAATGTTCTTTTGGAAATTCATGAATCCAAAACAGATATTTATCGTCAGTTGTGTGAGGGAATGAACTTTTCTTAAATTCCAAGTTCCAATCTCCTCCAATCACAACGTGGTTCCCTTTTTTGAATTCCTCACCAGCGAAATTGAGAATTGCTTCAATCTGGGCCTTTCTTACCTCCGCATTTTCGTCGAATGCCTCCGTATGAATATTTATGAGCACCCATTCGGAATTACTCTTGGATACGGGTAAGTATGTCACCATCATCCGGTAGTTCCGGCGAATCATTCCCAGATAGAATTGGCCTGCGGTTGGTAAAAGTACTCGTTTTGCGCCTCGCGGCCGGGCATGCGTAAATATAGCAGCCCCATGGGACAACTGCAGAGGTGGCGGCAAAAGATGCGACTCGATTTCAGGATCAAAGGAAAAATAGCTGCTACTTAACGCAGAAACCAATGATGCAAGGAGATTTTGTCCATAGGTCAAGGGGCTTGTCGTGACGACGTCTTGAAAGACATATGCGTCGGAATCCAGCTCACGCACCTGCTGGATTATGCCAGCTATGTTTTTCTGAACAACTTCCTTTGATTCCGGC
>JAJFHK010000363.1 GCA_021775655.1 Filomicrobium sp.
AAACGTTTCGATTTCCGTCGAACGAACCGAAATCTTGCGCACATGTCCCTGAAGCTCTCCGACTTTGATCCAGTCGCCAACCTTGATCGGTCGCTCGACCAGCAAGATGAGGCCGGAGACAAAGTTGTTGACGATGGATTGTAGGCCGAAACCGATACCGACAGAGAGCGCACCAGCTACGATGGCAAGATTTGTGATGTCGAGCCCGGCGTAAGATAGCCCGGTAATGGCCGCGATAATGAATCCAAGATAACCGACACCGGTGCGGATCGAATTCCCCAGGCCCTGATCGGTGCGGCTGGGATGTAAAATCGTATCCCCGAGCCAACGCTGCAGCATGCGCGAGGCGAAGACGATTCCAGCAAACAACGCCACCGCAACGCCGACCTTGAACAGCGAGATTTCAACACCGCCGATCTCGAAGCCGAAGACTGCCTGCTTCAAAAGCGTCGAGATTTCCGGTGGGGAGAAGCCGAACGCGATCAGGAGGACTGGAACCGCGATGAGGAAAAGAGCGATGTCGAGCAGGATGGAAAGTCCGCGCGCCAATTTGCGCCGTACGTCGATTGGCAGTCCGGCACTTTCGACAACACCGACAGCGCCTTCCGCAACAGGCTGGTTTTGGTCCGGTTCACGCGCAATAGCCCGATTGGCGAGATAGAAGATCACCAACAGGAAACTGGCCGCCGCCAAGATAAGGAGCCGCGTCGCAATGAAATGGCCAAGCGCCACATATCCACTCAGCACGGATACAATGATTGCCACAGCTGCGATGAGCAACGGAGCCTTGTGCACGTGGCCACCAAGCAGCGCCAGTCGCGCACCGCTGGTTTCGGGCACCGCCAGCCTGATCCGCGCGGCATACAAGAAGATCAATGCGAACGAAAGGGCTGCAATCGACGACCAAATTATATTGATGGAGAGAGGAAGAGACAGCTCGCTGATAACCTGACGCCCCAATACGTCGAGTACGAACACAGCGATCCCGAGTCTAATTATCCGCCGGATTTGCCACGCCGCGCGATCGCCAGAATCGAGGACACGCCATTGTGGACGGGCTGGTTGCAAATAAGCTGTCGTAAACGCCAAGCCGGCAGACGCAATGACGAGCGCCTTAAAGGCTGCAGCGGCCAGACCCTCAATTTGCAGATAGAGCAGGTCGAGCGAGTTCAACCCGATGAACAAAATTGTACCGAAGACGATCTTCGGCAGCATTCGAAGCGGTGCATCAAGTCCTGCAACAATTGAGCGTTGAGAAAATGTAGGCGTTCCGGTTGTCGTTGCCCCCCTCAAGCGCACCCGGATTCGGCGCGAAGCGATTTGAAGGCCGAGCCCGAACAAAAGCGCCAAAGCGAACACGGTGAAAATTTCGTTCTGCCGCTTCTTGGCCCGGCCAATCCATTCACTGAACACCGTAGAGAGCTGTTTCCCAGCGTCCGGCAGGATCGACAGACCTTCTTTCCAAACTTGAGCCGATAATACGGAAGGGGATCGTGCCTCCAGCCCGTCTCGGAAGTTTTCCAGACGGATTTCCTGGATTCGGCCAATGAGTTGCCTTCCACCAGTTCCTGCCAACTCCGTGGTCTTTACCGCTCCGTCGATTTCAGCGACAACCGCAGTTAATCGCTTGCGCAGTGCGGCTATGTCATCCGCTTCCTTTTTGCCGTCAGCCGGAGCAGGTCCAAGTTTCTCCAAGAGCGAGCGAGAGTTCGCCAGCGCGGGCTGTAGCTTCGTTTCGGTGTCTTTGGCATCTGCTATAATTTTCTCAATTGCCGGCAAAAGCTTGGTGAGTTCGTCATCGCGTTCGCGAATCCGTTCGACAGATTTCGCTAACGATGTAAGGCGTGTCACAGCAGACTTCGCTGCCTCGATATGCTTCGCGACCTGCCCTTTGAGTTCGATTGATTGTTGCTCTGCCGGCACCGCCTGAACGTCAGTCGCGGGAGCAGCAACTGGTGCGCCCTGCTCTTGCGAAGAATTTCGCGCCGCTGCAGCATCCGGTGTGCCGTTTTGAACACCAAGGCGATTCGAGTCGGTGCCTGTCTGAGGCGCCGGTATAATAACCCCGGTTCGTGATTGCGTGTCGGCACCAGCAGCTGGTGCGACCGGTTGCTGGGGTTCCGTCTGGTTTGGAGGTGCAGTCTTTTCTCCGTCCTTCGGTTTTGCACTGTTGTCGGTGACATCAGAGGTCCAGGCCGAGGGCCAATTCATACGGTTCGGAGGGACTACTTCTTGGGGCCCGGTTGAATTCGCCGCGCCTTCGGAGGGAGCTTGTGCTAGGACGTTGCTGGAAAGCAGCAGCGCCAATACAAGGACGCCTGTGGCCAGCGGTTGGACCATTGCGCTTCGGCGAAGCAACGTCAGCATCAAGTTTCCTTTGGAACGCGACAGGCAGGCGTTACGAACACCGCATTTCATCGAGTATCAATTCTTTCAAACACGCCCAATATCCTTGCGCAGTATTTCCAGACGGCCAGGACTAGTTGCAACAGGCGGCCACAACTGCAAAGTCCATACTGCTGTGTCATTGTTTTGATATAGCCGACGCCAAACGCCACCGTCCATGAGACGGCAGCGCATATGCACACATGATCTTGAAAGCGTCGTACTTGAAGTCGGCGGGACTATTTGTCGCCCGATGCCTGTCCAAGCGCCCGCGATTTGCGTGCGAAGACCGGTTCGACGATTTCGCCGCCCCGGCTCTTGCCGACCAATCCGATCCCGGTTTCGATCACAACATCCACCGGACCGCCCGTCATAATGAGGTGCTCCGTATTGTCGCGCCGGATCAAGACGAGTTTGCGGCGGCCATCAACGGCCGCTTGATCGATAACTTCGAGACGTTTTTCAGTCTTGTTCCTAAACAGGCGAACCCCGGTTGAACCGCCATCGACGTAGTTACGCCATAACAGCGCCCCTGCGATAATCGCGGAGGCGAGAAACACAATTAGCAAAAGCAACCAAAGGACTTCCCACATATCAAACTCCCTCAGCGCCCGCCGGCGCGGCATGCTGTCTCTAGTCGCGAAAAATGCTTCAAGGTGGCCATGCACCACGTAGGGCTTCACTTCATTCTGGCGCGAACATTAAGAGAAACGCGTTTATTTTCTGTGACTTGTGCTGGCGTATTGAGTCGGAACGGGACAATCATAGCGAATCGAACGGTTCAGGTTCATGGCATATTAACTGTGATGTCCGAGTAGTTACTCACGCTTTCGCATTGGCCGGTGGAAAAACTCCGCCCAGCTGGGCAGTGTGCCTAAGACCACTCGCGGCGCTCCCAGACGGACCGGGACGCTGCCAAGAACGACATAAGAGTATGAGTAAAAAGCTGCTTTGGACACGCGACGAAAAGCCTTCCTACTTGAAGAATCATGTAGCTTCGCTCGCCATGAGCGCCTCGAAGATCAATCCCTTCCAAGCCGTAAGCGGTGACGCATTGGTTTCGCTGTATGAAACGCGAGGCCTAATGGCGGTGATTGGAGCCGTTATTGCAGCGAGTACTGCGCTGCTCTCTCTAATTTCCGCTGAATCGACAGAACCCCTTTTGCTGACATTGATGGCTGTTTTGTCGATGCTCGGCGTGTTCTTCATTTTCGGAGTTGCCGCCGGACATATCCGCATCGGCGCCCGGGTGCCCTCCCCAGACATCGCAGCATATGTGACGGATAGCTCAGCGGAGGCAATGCAACTCATGCGGTCGGACGGAACCCTCGTCTGGTCGAATGCAATCGGCGCCAGGCTGCTCGACGGCGCACCCTTGGCGGAAGTCTCGGACATTGAGACAGCCCTGGGCAGCACGCCTGTCATCGCCGAAGCCATGTTCCGTCTGATGCGTGCGGCCGACGGCGGCCAGACGCACCACGAAATGGTGCCTGTTCAACTGGCATCAGATGCACTGGGAGCACGCGAACAGGTCGGCTGGGCGCGGATCTCGGTTTCACCCTTTTCCTTCCCGGATGAAATTTCCGCCGAATCCGGCCCACTCACCCTTTGGCGCATCGGCGACGTGACGACCGAACAGGCCATGCGGGAGAAGTCTCTCTCTGGCCTGCACAACACGCTATCTGGCTACGACTCCGTGGCTGTCGGCCTCGCCCACATACACGAAGACGGCACGCTTCAACACATCAACCGCACGCTGTCGCGGTGGCTCGGATTCATCGACCCCGCTGCTGCCATTTCGCGCGGTCTCAAACTTTCCGATCTCGTGACCTCCGATGGCGCCGAATTGCTAATGGCCATGGGCCGCAATGACAAAGCTGCCGCAAGC
>JAJFHK010000364.1 GCA_021775655.1 Filomicrobium sp.
AGGCTTTCGCCCAACAGCTTGCTGAAGCGTGGAACGAGGCGCGGCCTGAACCGATGTCAGCGTTTCACAATTTGGGGAAAGCCTACCTTGGATTTGCGCGAAACGAGCCGGCATTGTTCTCGTCGATGTTCGATTCCGGCCTTGCTTTGTCAGAGCATCCAGAGGTCGCAAAGGCAGCTGACCGGGCCTTTGGAGTATTGCGGGATGCCTGCGAAAGGCTGGCTTCGACACTGCCGGAGGTACAACGCCCGCCCGCGCTTATGATGGCTTTGCATATCTGGTCGCTCAGTCACGGCACTGCGGCGCTGTACGGTCGCGGAGATGCTACGCGAAGGTCAATCCCGGTGCCTGCGGAAGACCTGCTTGAGGCGGCGGTGCTGATTTATTTGGATGGATTGGGAATTACAGGAAAGTAGGCGGAAAGCCCGCTCAACACGAGCCATGCAGAAAAAGGCGTGTGAGCCAGATGCAAAGGCAAATCGGCGCGGACCTTGAGAGTTCCCGACTGGTTGGAAATTAAGCCGTAAGCCGAAGTGATCGAGAGTGACCTCGCCAAAACGGTGCTATTGAGGACCGCCGAGAGAGAACTTTGGCAGGCTTTTCCAGGCCTTCGATAGCCAAGAGCCGGTATCCTCACGTGGCGCCAAGCCATCAGACGCGAGTAGCGCATAGGCATCCTTGTACCACTGGGATTGCGGGAAGTTGTGACCGAGAACGGCTGCCGCCGTCTGTGCTTCGTTGACGATCCCCAGGGCCATGTACGATTCGGTCAGGCGCATCAAAGCTTCTTCGACGTGTGCGGTCGTCTGGTATTGCGTGACGACGGTCTTGAAGCGGTTGATGGCGGCTACGTAATTGTTCCGCTTCAGGTAGTAGCGGCCAACTTCCATCTCAGAGGCGGCGAGTGTGTCCTCGGCGAGCCGAATTCGGTTCGCTGCGACGGAAGCATATTCACTATCGGGATAGCGGTTCTGGAGGATTTTCAGTTCCTGTAGGGCCTTTCGCGTCGTCGACTGGTCGCGATTTGGGCCATTCATCTCGTCAAAATAGGCGGACGCGATGATGTGGTGAGCGAGTGCAGCTTCCTTGGTGCCAGGGTGCATGGTGGTATAGCGGCGGGCAGACGCGATTGCCTCAGGATTCTTGCCGGCTTTGTAATAGGCATAGGCTGCCATAACGATCGCGCGCCGTGCTTCGGGAGCATACGGGTGGTCGCGATCGAGATCTTCGAACTTTGCAGCAGCTCTGTTGAACTTTCCACCGGACATTGCCGCGTCCGCTTCGGAGAACATCTTACCGGGTGGATCGGGATTCAGGGCCTTGGAGAGGTCATTTGAAGATGCGCAAGCGGACAATACAACGGCCATTGAGGTTGCAATGGTCCAGACGCGAAGCCACGCGCCAATGCCAGCATCCTTGCCAAATATGTCAATAGATTCGCCCGGGATCTTCACTAGTTATCTACCTCGGCTTCACTTGCTGTCGTTGTCGTATACCGCGCCGCGTGGGACGGTAACAGAAAGAATCGACCCGCACCGAAGTTTAGCGCAGTTCTGGTCCGCCCAAAGCGGATCCGCGCAGCGATCCCCAGTCAAAGCGTATCAAACGCGTTGCCACCTAACCAGGATTACCGCTTTCCGCCTGCGAGGCCAAGTTTGCCCCCAACGTACCCACGGGCCAGCGTCAGTGTGACGTTCCAGCGTAAGCTGCAGGGTAGGCGAAGCTTGCAGGCGTCGTTTCCCGAACTTTCGGCGCTTGGACGACAGACCAAGCAGTCGCATCTGACAAGAGTGCCTTGACGACGAGCGAATTGAGACGGTGGCCGCCGCGAACAGAGCGGAATGCGCCAAGTATCGGAAGCCCCGCTAGGGCCAGATCACCGACCGCATCGAGCATTTTATGACGAACAAACTCCTCAGGATAGCGAAGTCCCTCGGAATTCATGATGCGGTCTTCACCGATGGCAACGGTGTTATTTAGGTTCGCACCGAGTGCAAGTCCGTTTTTCCAGAGGTGCTCAACGTCTCGCATAAACCCGAATGTGCGGGCACGGCTCAACTCGTGGCGAAAAATTCCCGGAGCCATTTCATATGCGAGCCGCTGGCGGCCGATGATGGGGGTTTCGAAGTCAATCTCGATGTCGAGATGGAAACCGCTGTGCGGTGCGATCTCACCAAAGCAATCGCCGTCTTCGACACGGATAGGTTTGAGTACTTTGAGGAACTTGCGTGGCTCGGAGAGCTCCATAAGCCCGGCATCGTCGATGGCTTCGACGAAGTTCGCCGAGCTACCGTCCATGATCGGGACTTCCTGGCTGTCGATCTCGATGTAGCAGTTGTCGACCGAGAGCCCGCGGAGGGCCGCCAGAAGATGTTCGACAGTACTAACTGTATTTCCCTCTTCGTCGCCGATCACGGTGCACAACGTCAGGTTTTTGACGTTGTGGACGTTCGCTTCAATATCGGACACGACGCGGCCACGTTTAGTGACCAAGAAGCGAAGTCCAGCATCGGCCTCAGCCGGATGCAAGATTACCGATGCTGGAGCTCCACTGTGCACCCCCGTGCCGGTCAGTTCGATCTCGCGCGCAACCGTAGTCTGGCGCGAGCCGATAAAACGATTCGACATGAATGTCGTCCCTCGATGCCTGCCCAGGCAACGGCCGTTTCGTCCAAGTAGAACGGCCTGCCACCCCCTAAAGGAAGGGTCGAAATTTCATCGGTATCTATGTTCAGCTACCCCAGTACTTCGCCGAACACATTGTTGATAACGAATCGATATCGCCCGTTAACGAATTCGACGATACCCTTGTGCCACAGGCTGTACAAATCACGCTTTCTTACACTCTGTTACCCATTTGCCGCGAAACCGAAATAACTAAAAATCGTATCTCGGATCGTCAGCGCCGACGTTGCCCATCACTGAAAAATACGGGCAAATCAACGCCTTGGTCGCGCTCATCTTGGGTGTGTTCCGACGAATGACGGGTGTCATGAGGGGCATCATTGGATTGCTGGGCAACCTGTGGATGACGATCGGCGGTGCGTTGGCGCTTGCCCGTGTCAGGTCGATCTGGCGAATCACCTTGCTTGCGCCCTCTGCCAGTGAGTCGTTCAAACAACCCTTGCTTCCGGCTTGCTGGCTTGGCTGGTTGGTGCTCGGCGGGGTCTTGCAAGTTTTCCTCGCGTTTAGCGTAGTAATCGCGCTGGCCGACGGCCGGGAAATCTTCGACTGCCGGCATCCGGCGGGTGTGGCGATGAATGTCTTCAGTTTGCTGAGGCTGGAATGTGTTGATGGTCGCCGCAGCGGGGGGGGCGTTAGATTGAGCGGGCGAATCCGATCTTGGCGCGGGCTTTCTCAACGCGTCCGGTCCTGCTTCGATCGTGACACCTTCAGGTGATTTCCAAAGTGCGGAATTGTTTTCGGGAACTGCGGTCGCCTGGGGGGCGGATGGCTGCCTTGGCGCCGGATCATTATGCTTTGGTTGCCGGTGTGGTAACGGATTGCGCGACAGGTTCTCGGTTTCCGACGAGGACTTTGCACCGATTGGTTCTGAGGGCATTGGCGGCGGTGTCGGCAAGCTGGCTGCTGGTCGATTTGCGAGCGGCGAACTGCGGTCGTGACGGATGGTGTCGAGTCCTTGTAGACCACTCGAATTCGACGGTGTGGCACCGTGCGAGTTGGCACCGGCCATGCCTGAAGCGACGATGGACACTCGGACCCGGTCTTCCATCGTGTTGTCGAAAGTCGCACCGACGATGATGTTGGCTTCTGGATCGACTTCTTTGCGAACGCGAGATGCGGCTTCGTCGACTTCGTAAAGTGTCAGATCCGGACCGCCGGTAATAGAGAGCAACAGCCCCTTGGCACCCTGCAGTGAGACATCGTCCAACAATGGATTGGCAATAGCTTCTTCGGCAGCGGTGATAGCGCGGTTTTCGCCGGCACCTTCACCGGTTCCCATCATGGCGGAACCCATGTTGCGCATCACCGCGCGAACATCGGCGAAATCGAGATTGATGAGTCCTTCGCGAACGATCAAGTCGACGATGCAAGCAACTCCGGAATAGAGAACCTGGTCGGCCAGCAGGAAGGCTTCTGCAAATGTGGTCTTTTCGTTGGCGACGCGAAAAAGGTTCTGATTGGGAATGACGATGAGCGTGTCGACCTGTTCGCGCAATTCTTGAATGCCGGCTTCGGCCATGCGCATGCGGCGGCTGCCTTCGAACTGGAACGGCTTGGTCACGACGCCGACGGTCAGGATGCCCATTTCGCGGGATGTTCGGGCGATCGTTGAAATTGCACCCGTGCCTGTGCCGCCGCCCATACCGGCGGCGAGGAACAGCATATGGGATCCGGAAATCTGCGATTTGATCTCGTCGATCGCCTCTTCGGCAGCCGCTGCGCCGATTTCCGGGTTAGCGCCGGCGCCGAGACCTTCTGTCAGGTTCATGCCGAGCTGAATGCGGTGCTCGGCGCTGGAAACCTCCAACGTCTGCGCATCGGTGTTGGCAACGACGAACTCAACACCCGTCAATCCGGCAGCGATCATGTTGTTGACCGCGTTGCAACCTGCCCCGCCGACACCGATGACGGTCAGTCGCGGTTTCAGGTCCGTTAGCTGCGGCAATTCCAGCTTGATATTCATTGCGCCCCCGCATCGCTCTACCGGTCGTCTCTGCCGGTGATCAACTGCGCTGCCGACTTTGGCAGCTCAGGACGCATTACAACCCAGTCATCAGCCATTGACTGACCCGCCCGAAGTAACCAAGGGGCGAAGCCACTCTATTTTCGATCCGCACCAGTCTGCCGGATGGAGAGAACCCCGCGGCGACCATACCAACGACCGTCGAAAAGCCCGGCCCTGACAAATTTTTCGGCAACGCATACTGCGACGATGGCCTTGCAACTCGAACCGAACGTCCAAGATGGTTGGCCATGAACTCGGCCATGCCGACCAGTTCGGAACCTCCGCCAGTCAGTACGATCTTATCGCCAACAAGTTCTGCGACCCCGCTCGAATCGAGTTTCTCTCGGATCAACGATGCGATCATCGCAGTCCTATGAGAAATAATCTCGGACAGGCTCGCCTTGCTCGCGTGGTGCAATCCGGCATCCTCGTCACCTGCTAAAGGATAGGAGAACGTCTCGTGCGAATCAGACTGCGCCGATACTAGTGTGCCATAAAGAGCTTTGATTCGCTCGGCTTCTGCAATCGGAGTCTGAAGTGTGCGTGCTATGTCGCTGGTAATATGGTCCGAACCGGCCGGTATTACGTCGGTTTTGACGAAGTGACCGTCAGCGAACATAGCAATCTTGACGGTGCCGCCGCCGATATCGATCACGGTGATGCCAAGTTGGCGCTCTTCGGGGCTGGCGGCGGAAATGGCGCTGACATAGGGGGCGACGACGAGGCTGTCGACCTTCAAAAAGCATCGACCAGCGAGCATTGCCAAATTGTTTAGCGGTTCAGGATCTGCAGTGACAGCGTGGAGGTCGGCGGTCAGGCGCCGGGCGGCCATGCCTTGTGGGGAGTTGGCGCCGGATTGGCCATCGAGCCGGTAATTGAGCTGGTTTAGATGGACGAGGCGGCGCCCTTCGCGGACGGCATACGAGCGTCCGCCTCTGAGACAGCGAGCAATATCTTCTTCGGAGACGATGCCGCTGGAGATTTCTGCATTCGCTGCAAATATCTCGGAACGGACCCGGCCACAAGAAAAGGCAATGGTGACGCTGTCTAAGGTATCACCGGCCATCAGTTCGGCTTCGCTGATACAGGCGCTCGCGGCCCGCTGGGCCTGCTCGAAGTCGGTGACGACGCCTGATTTCACGCCTCGCGAGCGCAGGCACGAGGCGCCGACAACGGTGGCTCCGAGCGGGCTGCGCTTGCTCGCCTTATCCGGGACGACGATCAAGCATGTGTTCTTGGAGGAGCCGAGGTCCAGAAACCCGACAAGTCTGCCAGATGGGCGGTTCTTTTTGTCGCTACCAAGCACGCGGCGAGCCTCTGATGAAAAATCAAATTCTGCGTTTGATCCCGACTGTTACTGGACTTGCGAATAGCGGAACAGGGCGGTGGGATCAGCCCGCAGGTTCCAGCAATTCGGAGATGCTTGTTGGCCCCGCGCTGGTTGGCCCGACCGGTTCGATGGGTCGAACTGCAATGCGGCCCGATGTGCGCAGGTCAACTATTGCTCTGCCCCGTTTCTTGACGCTGGCAAAGCCTGGCCAGTCGTGCAGCTGCTTTAGCGCCGCGGAGACTGCACCTGAGGGGAATTCGATGCGCGAGTCGTTTGTCAGCGTCAACGTCCAGCGCCGATTGCCAACACGCTCGGCTTCACGGACAAGGCGCTTTATGGCTGGATATCTGGCGAGATCGGCCCATAGTTCTGCTGCTGCTTGCGGAGCGCCGGCGCCACTTATCCTAGCCATGCCCCGGGGTGCATCGAGCCAACCGATGCTCGATAATACGCGGCCTTCTTCATCCACGAGCGCGCTTGAGCCGGCACCATTCTGCCAAAATGCGAAGGGCGTTCGTTCGGTGATCGTCACCCGGAGCTGGTTGGGATAGACGCGGCGAAGTTCTGCTGATGCAACCCAGGAAAGCGATTCGATTCGTGTGCGTGCAGCGGCAGCATCGAAACTTGCAAATGTCGGAGAAGTGTCGAGCTGCAACGCGTCGAAGATATCAGCGACGAGAGTGTAACGTTGTCCCTTGACCGACACCTGATTAAGTCCGAAACCGACAAAGGAAATCGCAGAATCGATTTCGGGAACCGCGCTTGTCAGCACGCGCATCCGGCCTGGGTCGCTCGCAAAAATACTAGTCAGGATGAACGCTGCCAGGAACGCTGCAAGCGCGGAAGCAATTTTGCGGACAATGATACCGCGCTTCTTGCGGGTGCGCGGGGCAGTTCCAGTGCCGGCGGTCGTTGTATTCGTAGGTAGGGCATGGGGCAGCGCATGCGCGCCGGATGCGCGCCTCGCTT
>JAJFHK010000365.1 GCA_021775655.1 Filomicrobium sp.
ATATTGCGAGGTGCACACAAACTGAGAAATTTCAGCCGGTAGATTCGGTCGAGCTTCCACGACGTTCTCCCAGGCCGCTGAAGCATTAAACTCTGGCTGATCCGACCTCTCGACATCGATCTCAGATAAAGAATTTACAGATAGTGCGGAGTGTTCGTCTTCAACCGATATCAGCGTCATCGGATTGCCGAAATAATCGACACGATCGCTCCGCCATGCGGGGGCCGGCTGAATGATTAGATTATTCCGCTGTATTTTCTGGTTATCGATGACACGCGGCGCCAAATGCAAGAGATGGTTCGACTGGATAACGGGCGCGCTATACTCGTAAGATGTACGGTGACTGATCTCGTAACTGGGCATCTTGTTACCGCTGTAGGTTTATGTGAAGCCGCTGTGGTTGCTCATCCGCAAGACTGAAGTAGTGGCGCGAGACCAGTTCCGAAAGCTGCGGCAATTCCGCGATCACCTGGGAGAACAGCTGTTGAAGTGCAATGCGCTGACCGTCCTCAGTTGCTTCCGATAGCTCCTTTACGTCTGCCAAACGCACCTTCGTTAGAATCCCCAGCGCGAGCCGCTGGTCAGGAGCACGCACTGCGTCATCCGAAGACTTTGGCAACTCTCCGATAAAGTCGGAAACCTTCGCGAGCTGGTATGCAATGCTCCGCGGGTTCGTCTCATCAATAACCAGAAGGTCAAGCACCTGATGCAATTGAGGAGCGAAGCGGTAGCGCGAGCGAAACGTGATGAAGCTGTCAGCAGACTGCAACGCGAAGACCATGTCGTCGCTATCCAGATCGTCACCTTCGGTCGTTTCGAATAGTGCGAGCAGTAGCGTCGCCAACTGCAGTGCCCGTTCCACGCGCCGGCCGAGGTCCATGAAAATCCAACCGCGATTCCGGGTCATGTTTTCGTGAGACATGCCTGCGAACGCAGCGAGCCTGTCAAGAATACTTTCTGCAGCTTCGACGATATCAATCGAACGGGCCGCAAGCGCTGCGGGTAAGGAGTCTTTGCCGAGCGACTTTGGCGGCAGTTCCCGCGCAAGTGATTCGGCCGTGAGACCCGTGAGAATCCTCCAGCTGTCTTCGGAGAGGCGGTCACGACACTGCACGGCAATTTGGCGCATATTGTCGAAAGTTTTCGGCAGTGCCTGGTACTTGTCAGGGCTCGTACAAAGCTCATCGAGAAGTTCCCAAAGCGCTTCGAATTCCAAATCCGGCACCGGTTGGCCACCCTGGCCAGCACTCTCCTTGTCAAGAATCGCGCGCAGAGACTTGATTGGCCGTTGGCTCGATGAAACCGCCAAGAGGTCGGCACCGCTTCTTTGAAGCGCCTGGCGCATGACGCGCAGTGTCCCATCGGCCCGCTCAACGTAACGCCCCAACCAGTAGAGATTGTCGGCAGCACGGCTCGGCAAAGCCTGTGACTTTCGCTGCACCGTTGCTTCGCGTGAAGCCATCCGCTTCAAACTGATATTGGGTGGAACGCGGGCGTCTCCGACGACCCAAACATCTCGCGAACGTGCCTGGCTCGAGGTCAAGGCGACCGTGGAGCCATCATCGACAGTCAATGCAAGTCCACCGGGCATCACAGCGAAGCTGCCACCAACATGGCCGACATAAACCCGTAGCGCATAGTGTTCCGGTTTCAGCCCGTTTGGCGACCATGCAGGCGCTGTCGCAAAACCAACGGGTCGTTCGGCAACGAGCCGCGGGCCATTGAACCGGATGTCTGATTCCAGTTTGGCTCTATCGGTTTCCGACATGCCAATGACACTGCGGCCGGCCGCTGCTTCTCCCGGGCTGCCGGTGCCCTCTTGGGCACTATGAAGGATAAACTGGTCGAGGTTCTGTAGAACTTCTTCACGCGCTTGGGAGTCGCCCAACCACAATCGCGGCGTATCGGGGAGCACAAGGTCTTCGCCGAGAAATTTCTGCGACAACGATTCCAGATAACCGGAGAGACCGCGGTTTTCGACAATAGCTGTTCCAAGCGCATTGACCATCATATCTGGATTCTGACGGCAGGCCTCCACTAGGCCGACTGGCCCGTCAAAACCGTCTGCCGAAAGTTCAAGTGGGTCTGCATTGCGACCCTCGATCGCCCGTATCAGCAGGTCAATTTTCTGCAGTCCGTCGATCGTCTTCAAGTAAACGCGGTTGCCAACCACGCGCAGGTCCGAGCCTTCTACTCTCTTCTGCTGCATGTAGCGGGCCATGAACGAGTGGCCAACAAAACTTGACTGCTTCGCGCTTGGGGCGAGTACAGCCAACATCGGGTCATCGACTCCAGGTCGACTTAACAGGTCGTCGATGAGGTTTTGGTAGAACGGTGCAATTCGCAGGGCATTCGACTGCCGAAACAAGTTCCCCGCAACTTCGGATAAGACCATGCGATTGGCGAGAGCGAATCCATGTCCCGCCGGCGTTTCCGTATGGGAATCGATGATCCGCCAATTGCCAAGTGGATCACGGGCAAAATCCAGGGCTAAAAAGGTAAGATGTCCGTCAGTTGGAACCACACCCTGAACCGGTCGCAAAAAGCTTTCATCGCTTTGCACAAGCGCCGCCGGCAACAGCCCTTCGGTAAAGACACTCTGCGGACCATAGAGATCGGCAAGCAAATCGTTGTAGAGTCGGGCGCGTTGAATTGCGGCTTGTTCGATAAGCGACCATGTCACTTGATCCAAAATTAATGGAACAAGGTCCAATCGCCAAAATTGACGGCCGCGCTGGGGGTCGAAAAAGTTTTCAAAGACTAGCCGTTCAATCTTCTGCGCATCAGCAAGCTGTGCCTCAGGACCCAGTTGCGCGAACCAGTCCGCGCAAGCCCGCCAAACCGGTCCGACCTGGGTGCCCGCGCCGACCATTTCGTCAAAAACACCTGGTAGGGCCGAGTAGGCCAAATCCGGGAGTTCAGCGGCGGCGAGCGCTGAGTTAGTCGTGTTCATATCGAGATCGGCTCCCGTTCCCAATTTTAGTTGGGCAGGCCACATCCAGTTGGGAATCCAGGACAATACCACTGACACAGCTTACAGTGAATCTCGGCGAGCGATTGCGACAACCGCAAACCGAAGGGTTGAAAGTCGGACAACTGATGTAACAGGGCTACTCAAATATCAGCGTTGCCTGTGTATGCCTCAGCCAAATAGCCGCAGATCCAAGGTTGCCGGGTATTCAGGATTGCGGCGTTCCTGCGGAACCTTCAGGGCTCCCGGAGTATGCCCCCGCGGCTCAAAGCGGGCATGTCTGCGCCCCTCGGCTTCGAACGCGTTGACTGGAACGGTATCAAAGTATTTTCCACCTGGATGTGCGACATGATAGCGGCAGCCCCCCAACGCATGCCCACTCCATGAATCGATTATATCGAATGTTAGCGGAGAGTGGATACCTATCGTCGGATGCAAGCAATTGGGCGGTTGCCATGCGCGATATCGGATGCCAGCGACGCCCTCACCGTTCGCTCCTGTCTCCGCGAGTGGTACGCGCTGACCATTGCAAACGACGACATGCCGGTCAGGGACAATGCCTGAGGCTCGTACCTGCAAGCGCTCAAGCGACGAATCAACGTAGCGTGCTGTGCCCCCTATCGCGCCTTGTTCTCCCAACACGTGCCAAGGCTCCAACGCCTGCCGCAACTCCAGACTCACACCCTCATAGGTCACTTTGCCAAAGAACGGGAACCGGAACTCGAAATGTGGCGCGAACCATTTTTTGTCGAAGTTGAAGCCATTGTCTTTGAGGTCATCGAGAATCGATACAAGGTCCTGCCATAAGAAATGCGGTAGCATGAACCGGTCGTGCAGATCCGTTCCCCAACGAGCCAATCGGCCCTTGTAGGGCTTGTCCCAGAAACGTGCGATTAGCGCTCGCAGCAAAAGTTGCTGCGCCAAGCTCATGCGCGCATGAG
Source organism: Filomicrobium sp. (assembly GCA_021775655.1). Taxonomy (GTDB): domain Bacteria; phylum Pseudomonadota; class Alphaproteobacteria; order Rhizobiales; family Hyphomicrobiaceae; genus Filomicrobium. Next base: position 3,913 of record JAJFHK010000365.1, read on the forward strand.
GTGGCATTTCGAACGAACGGAATTCTACCAAGCCTAAACGTCCGGTGGATGAATCTGGTGAGTACAGCTTGTCAATGCATATTTCCGCTCGGTGAGTATTGCCCGCCACGTCGATCAGCAGATTTCGGAATAACCGGTCCACCAGCCATAGTGGGATTTGCTCTTCGTCGGGTCCCGGCACCTGGGCAAGAGCGATCTCCATCTCATACAAGCACTCATGCCGCGCTTCATCGAAGCGCGGAGCCTGACTTGTCGGCCCAATGAATAGGCCGGAGAAGAGGTAGGAGAGGGCAGGATGATGTTGCCAATATGTGATGAGGCTTGCCAGCAAGTCGGGCCTGCGGAGGAAGGGGCTATCCTGCGGCGTTGCTCCGCCGACTACGATGTGGTTCCCGCCTCCAGTGCCGGAATGGCGTCCGTCAACCATGAATTTGTCGGTCCCAAGCCGGCAACGGAACGCGGCGTCGTATAGGCGTTCAGTCGTCTCAACAGCTTCTCTCCAACTCGCTGACGGATGGATATTGACCTCAATTACACCAGGATCAGGCGTCACTTTTATTACGTCAAGGCGTGGATCGAATGGTGGCTCATAGCCCTCGATATGCACCGGTTGGTCGAGCGCCGCAGCAGTCTCCTCAATCGCTGCAACGAGCGCGGCGTAGTCTTCGGCGTTTTCCAGCGGCGGCATAAATATACAGAGGTGT
>JAJFHK010000366.1 GCA_021775655.1 Filomicrobium sp.
CCGACAAATTGGCGTAGTTCAGATCTTCAGCGTGCATCGCGTCCCTCATGATGAGTTCGATTGCAAAGCTTCGGCTTATCCCCGCATTGGTTCTGATTTGCGGCTACGAAGCAAATTGCTATTCCTTGGGCTGGACTACCGGCGCTTCGCTTCAGATGTTTGAAAAGGTGAGAGATTCCGCAACTTTAATAGGGGAGACCCCTTGCTCAGAATGGGTGCGAACAAAGAACGTTGTCACGTAAATCAACTTAAGAGTGAAAGATTTGCGTGCTGCGGATCGCCCGAATCCAAGGACGAGAGTATTATCTCGGAAAGATACCTACCAAATACAGCATTCCATAAGTGTTCAATCTTGGGCGGTTTCTTGGGCGGAGGAGGTGTATCACAACTCTAGGTGGCACAGACATGACACGTTAAGATATTGAAATTAAACGGTTAACTCATGGTCGGAGCGGGGAGATTCGAACTCCCGACCCCTTGCTCCCGAAGCAAGTGCGCTACCAGGCTGCGCTACGCTCCGATTTTCCGGGCATTCCGCCGACCGCCCTTTCGGTCTGCTCGACACAAACTTGCGTGATGTTGAGCAATTCGAGCGTCTCGGCCAGCCGCCATCGGGAGTGGCGGCGATCAGCAAGGCGGCCCTTATAGCCCTGCGAGTCCCGGCCCGCAAGCGGCGTGGAACCTGAAGAATCAGACTAATGCGGCGGCTGGTTTCGAGTCCTGACGATCCAAACTGACCCATCGAACGCAATTTGACTTTTGTCATTGCGCAGCGCGTTGAAATTTATACATTCAAAAATACGAATATAGTGTACGTGCCTGGATGCTCCCAGCTGAGCTCAAGGAACACGGGCAAAAAATCTTCAAGGCGAGCATATCGCCGAGCAGCGGTTATGCGCCTCTGAAGCGCCAATCAAAAGAGAGGACTTCCAACCATGCCACTGTATTGGAAGACGGGTGGCCTGTTACTCGGCGCGGTGTTCTTCGCCGCCGTGTTGCTGGTCAAGCCGATCGGTGTATCCACGCAGTTTGTTATCCTCGACGGCATCCTGTGGGACGCCGCCAGTCCCGATGTGGTCGTCGAGTCCACGGAGGCAAAAAGCGGCTACGCGAGCCCAAATGCGTACTTGAATAAGTCCGGCGGAAAGTATGCCAAGAACGTTGCCAACCCGCTGAACTATTCGTTCGTGTTTGTTGTCGCCATGGTGCTAGGAGCCGCACTGTCCGCGTATCTACGCGGCGGCGTAGCAGCGACCGAGCGTGCCATGCCCGCGATATGGCGCACCAATTTCGGCGACTCTGTCGTTAAGAGGTACTTGGCGGCATTCGCTGCCGGATTCATTGTGCTTTATGGCGCGCGTCTCGCAGGTGGCTGTACGTCAGGTCATATGATGAGCGGCATGATGCAAACCGCGCTTTCCGGATACATCTTCGCCGCAGGCGCTTTCCTCGCAGGTATACCCACTGCGCTCTTTCTCTTCCGCAAGGAGGCTTGAACCATGCAACAGATTCTTTTTGCACTTGTCATCGGCGGACTATTCGGAGCCGCTCTTGACCGCATCGGCGCAACCAATCCCGGTTACATCATAAAGATGCTTAACCTCACCGACCTGCATCTCATGAAGACGATACTTGCCGGTATCGGTATCGCCTCCATTTTGCTGTTCGGCGGCTTGATATTCGGCCTGGTCGACGTTGGTCATATGAGCGTGAAGAATGCTTATGTCGGCGTGTTCCTTGGCGGCCTGATGCTGGGCGTTGGTTTTGCAGTGGCAGGTTACTGTCCAGGAACGGGGCTGACCGCGGCAGCCACGGGTCGCACCGACGCAGTTGTCTTCGTCCTCGGAGGCCTTATGGGAGCAGCAGCCTATATGGGCTCGTATGCGGCGGTGAAGTCGACCGGCGTGTTGGAGCATATTTTCGGCGGCAACACGACACTTGGCACTGTTACCGGGTCAAGCTACCCGGCTCTGATGCCGGGCCTATCAGGTGAAATCCTGGGACTGATCATGGGTCTCGCCATGGTTGCGATTGCGTTCGTGCTGCCACAGAGGCTTACCGGTGGTCGCGCCATAGAGCCAGCCGAATAGGCCGCCGCGGGCAGATCGACAACACGGATCGCCGCAGCCCTGCGTCGATCCACCTTCGTTCTTTAGTTCGCGCTCCAACGAATCTTGCGCCGCAGCAAAAATGAGGCTATCACCCCGACCTCCGTTGGGGCGTCGCCAAGTGGTAAGGCACCGGTTTTTGGTATCGGCATTCGGAGGTTCGAATCCTCCCGCCCCAGCCATTTATTTTCGCCATTTATTTTCTATTCAATGCAAGACACCTTCGGCCAATTGAACGCCTGCGACGGGCCCGATTGCCAGCACGATGATGAGCTTTGCACGCGCAAGGCGTCATATCGGCAATGCATACCTGACTTCGTCAGACGACCGCCCGACAAATAGCAGGCAACCAGTTCCTTAGTCGAACACATAGATTAAGCCGGCGCCCATCGGTGCCACAAGTGTCGCAAATGCGAGCCAATGCATCGTCTTCTTGGTGTCACAAAAATGAGAATTCCGTATGTACTTTCGCCCGTCTTGCGTTAGTCTTGCATCAATTACAAACGACAAGAAACTGCAAGGAGACGTTCGACGGTGGCTCATAATCCTGTGCCCTCAGGAAGAGGGTCGTTAGCCAAGAGCCTGATCGGCGCGTCCTGGCGACGCTGTGCCGAAGATTACGGCTTCGGCCAAGATTTCAAACACGACGTGGTAATGGCCGATTCGGCTCCGTTGCGGGAACTGAGCGAGTCGATGGAAGACGTGCTCGTCACGTCCAACGGCATTATCAACAGAGTGAGAAAGATTGCTAACGACGTCGGTTACGTGATCCTCATCAGTAATTCCGACGGAGTGGTTATCGAGAGTTTTGCAGACTCGAGTCTTGGCGAAGAGATCGCCGGGGAAGGATTGCGAAAGGGTTCGATGTGGGGCGAGGCCACGGTCGGAACGAACGGGATAGGGACCGCGATCGTTTCCCGCCAGCCGCTCACCGTCCACGGTGAGGCACACTTCAACACGACATTCCGTGCCTATACGTGTTCGGCTGCTCCGATTTTTTCGCCTGACGGCCGGGTCATAGCGACACTTGACCTGTCGGGCCGGGCGTCACCGAATTCAACCGATGAATATCACTTCGCTGAATACTTCGTGCGCGAAGCAGCCGAGCAGATCAGCTTGTTGCTTTTCCGGCGGCAGCATCAGGGCGACTGCCTCGTCGCGCTCTCCGGCGAGCCCGACCCTATGCCGATGTCGTGCAAGGCACTTATTGCGGCCAATGAAGAAGGCCGAATTCTCGGGGCGACGCCCGAAGCATATGCAATTCTAAGCGTTCCGCAGCTCAGCGATTTGGGCCAAAAAACAATCCACGACCTTTGGAACATTTCGCTGGAGGAATTGAAGCCTCTGAGCGCGCATAACGTGCCAGTTCAAATGCGGGACGGTGCGACCGCCTACGCGACAGCGTTTCTTCCCAAGCTGAGAAAGTCAGGTCCGGCTTCGAGATTCTCGCGGCCGGCGCCGGTTCCGCCAGCGAGCGGAGGCGGTAAGACTATCCGGCCGCTCGACCGTGTCGCGTGCAACGACCCGGACCTGAAAGATATTGTCAACCTGTGCCGCCGCATCGCCAACAAGGACTTGCCAATTCTTCTGCTTGGCGAGACAGGGGTTGGTAAAGACACGCTTGCCCGCGCGATCCACGACGAAAGCGATCGCCGTTTGCGGCCTTACGTTGCAGTAAACTGTGCCGCAATCCCAGCGACGCTCCTTGCCAGCGAATTGTTTGGCTACGCGGCCGGTAGCTTCACCGGCGCCTCTCGAA
>JAJFHK010000367.1 GCA_021775655.1 Filomicrobium sp.
GAAATAGCGGTCGCCAGCGAGCGGCGTGAAATCCTTGAACAGACGATTGATGTAGTCGAGGCAATGCGGCCTTTCTGGGTGGCGCGCAACTTGAGTTTTTTGCCAGGGTGTCAGCTTGGAATACGTTTCGGATAGGGCGGCTCTGGCTTTCACTTCCAGTTTTTTGATTTCGTCGTTGAGGCTCTTTTCAGTATCCTCATCGACGAGCGCGCGCATTTCGCTGACCTTGCTTTCGAGCTCGGCAATCGGTTTCTCAAAATCGAGGTATGTGCGCACCGTGGTGTTTCGATCAGCGGGAAGATCGTCAGAGATTTCGTCGATGTGTTCCATGTTCTACCAGGATCTACTTTTCGGCTAGCTGGCGCCGCCAGTGGGCAAGCCAACAATGATTTCAAGTTGTTAGAGCGAGCAGGCGGGCGAGTGTCAAGCGACCGAGCGGTGCAGAATGAATCGCGCGCAAGCGCTTGCCTGAATGAATTGGGAGATAGGGTCTAATTGGAAGCAGATTTGCGCGCAATGCGGCTGATGAATTAAGCGGAGGCCTATGCAACATCACCTAGGGCATTGAGGGACCGAACCGTGACTTCGACGTCCATACCGAGATAATCCTCAGGTTTTCCGGTGAATGTGCCCGAGACCGGAATAGCCTGGGCCGGCTCGCGGGCAACCGCGATTGGTACGAGGTTGTGGCTGCCGGCACCGCCATTGGTCGGGTCGAATTCAATCCAACCAGCACCGGGCAAATAAATCTGCACCCAGGCATGCGTTGCTCCAGCGCCCGTTATGTCAGCTTCTCCTCCATCGATCGCAGGGTCGTAGAGATAACCGCTGACGAAGCGGGCGGCCAATCCGACACTGCGAACGGCTTCCATCATCAGGACGACATAATCGCGGCACGTACCAGAGTTCTTTTCCAATGTTTCGATTGGCGTCTGAACGCCGAGTTCATGTCGCACCACGTAAGCAAAGTCCTGCTGAATTGTTTGCGATAGCCTCCGCAAGAACGCTTCGGTGTCGCCGTCGACTTCAGGATGCTCAAGGACGCGCCGAGTCCACTCAATGACCGCTCGGTCCGGGTCGGAATAATGGCGTTCGATCGTTCGCCCAAGATCGGGTACTTCGCTGAGCGGATAGCTGAATGGAATTCTTGATGCGTATGGTTCGACGCCAAACTCATGGTTGAGAGACGGGTATCGATCAATGATGATCTCAGAGGAAAAACACAGCTTCTCGGCAGCAGTCTCGAATGATGTGATTGCGACGGAGTTGCCGAAGACGTCATAAAGCCAGCGTACGTTCGCCTGCGGTTCTATTGACAAGGTGGCGCTTAACAGACGCACGTCATGACTGTCACGCGGCCTTATCATCAGCCGGTGCTCACCGAACTGAACCGGTTGTTTGTAGTTGTAAGTCGTGACGTGCTTGACGCTAAGCCTTTGCACTATACTTATTCCTCTAATCGCGCGCGTGGGTTCGCTTCGGCTGATGACCTGGCTCTCAATCCCACATGGTTCTTAACCACCAACAAAGAACCGATCACCGACCTCGCCAGAGACATTGGACAAAGAAGTCTGAAGACGATCGAGATACTTGTGGAGGCTATTAGCTGTCAAAGCCTTGCCTGGTCCAGTTTCAATCAAGAATTCCAGTTCTCGCCGGCTTACTTCCAAGGACTTGCCTCTGCGCGTTCCGTGCCTCCGCTCAAGAGCGCGAAGATTGCTCGTCAAGCGGCTGACGCACAATGCCACGGCTCTCGGGAATTCGTCGTCGTATAATAGGAAACTTGCAATATTGTGAGGACTGGAAGCGCCTGGGTGACGACTGCGATAGGCATGATATCCAGAGACGGAGCGAAGTAGCACATTCCAGTGGACCCATGCGACAACATTGTCACCGGATGGGGCCAGCCGGTCGTAGCCCATGTCGAGAATGCGGGTGGTTTGGTCAGCGCGCTCCAGATACTTGCCAAGTTGGTAGAAACATGAAGGTTCGCCTCTGAGGAAAGTTCCCTCCGCAATTCCTTCAAAGCTTTGGCAGCCAGCAACAACGTCCTTCGCAATTCGCGAGATATTGCTCGTCGTTACATTTTTTTTAGAAATTTCGGTGACGCGTGCGTGGAATATATTTATGTGGGTCCACATTTCGGTACTGATGAGATGACGTACCGAGCGGGCATTTTCGCGGGCTGCACGCGTGCAGCTGATAATCGATGCCTGATTGTCGCGATCAAGTACGTAGAAACTCAACACGCCTTGTGCGGTCGGGGTTCCGTGCGTCTCTTCATATCGTTTCCGGTCAGAATAGAGTTCCAACACGCGAGACCAATTTGGGCCGCCGGTATCATCTCGCGCGTATGTCTCATTGATGTCGAGGATGCGGGCGAGATTTTCTGCTCGCTCGAGATAGCGACCAAGCCAGAAGATGTTTGATGCAAAACGCGCAACCAGACTAGACAAGAACCCAGGTATCCTTTGAACCACCGCCTTGCGATGAGTTGACAACAAGCGACCCTCGCTTGAGTGCAACCCGGGTGAGCCCGCCCGGCAGCACCCAAGTTGAATCTCCCGTTAAAGCGAAGGGGCGCAAATCGATGTGGCGTGGCTCGACGGCCTTGCCAATAAGCGTCGGCGAAACAGACAATTTCACCATCGGCTGACTAATAAAATTTTCGGGGTTGGCAAGCACTTTGGCGCGCAGCTCCTTGAGTTCGCGTTTGGTTGCGCGCGGGCCAATTACCACGCCATAACCACCCGACTCGCCG
>JAJFHK010000368.1 GCA_021775655.1 Filomicrobium sp.
ACTGCCTGCCATGGGCTTCAAATGCGGCATCGTCGGCCTGCCAAATGTCGGCAAATCGACGCTTTTCAACGCACTGACGCAGACCGCGTCTGCTGAGGCGGCGAATTACCCTTTTTGCACCATCGAACCAAACGTCGGTGAAGTTGGCGTGCCGGATGACCGCCTCGACAAGCTTGCCGCAATCGCTAAGTCGCAGGCAATCATTCCCACGCGGCTGACCTTCGTCGACATTGCGGGCCTTGTGCGCGGTGCCTCCCAGGGCGAAGGTCTCGGCAATCAGTTTCTCTCCCACATTCGCGAAGTCGATGCGATTGCCTACGTGCTGCGTTGTTTTGAAGATGGCGACATAACCCACGTCGAAGGGCGGATCGATCCTGTCGCCGATGCCGATACGGTCGAAACGGAATTGATGCTTGCCGACCTTGATTCACTCGAGAGACGTCGCACGGCAGTCGAAAAGAAGGCAAAGGGCGGCGACAAGGAATCCAAGTCAACGATCGCAATTATCGACAAGGTGCTGCCACTTCTACGCGATGGCAAACCTGCCCGCCAAGCGGAAGTATCCGACGATGAGCGCCAAGCCTTCGACATGCTGCAACTGCTGACGGCGAAGCCCGTGCTCTACGTGTGTAATGTCGATGAAGAATCCGCAGGCTTCGGGAATGCGTTTTCCAAGACAGTCGCTGAGCGCGCGTCTGCCGAGGGTGCGGAATACGTTTTCATCTCTGCTAAGATCGAATCTGAGCTTTCCGGTCTCGATCCAGAAGAAAGCCAAGCCTTTCTCTCCGAGATGGGCCTTGCAGAGCCTGGCCTCAACCGGCTCATCCGCGCTGGATATAAGCTTCTCAACCTTGTGACGTATTTCACTGTCGGTCCTAAGGAAGCGCGTGCTTGGACTATCGAAACCGGCACCAAGGCTCCCCGAGCCGCGGGGGTCATTCATACCGACTTTGAAAAGGGATTTATCCGAGCCGAAACAATTGCCTACGACGACTACGTCGTCCTCGGCGGTGAAACCGGCGCCAAGGAAGCCGGCAAGATGCGTCTCGAAGGCAAGGACTACGTCGTCAAGGACGGCGATGTCATGCATTACCGCTTCGCAAACTAGACCGGTACCGTCTTACTTTTATCCCAATAGCCCGCCGGGTTGCCGTAGGTCCGAATTCCGGCCATAAACCGCGGGGATTTTTTCGCCACACCAAGGAGCACCCCAAGTGTTGCGCACCGCACTGACTTATCTCGCATTCGCTCTGACATTGGGCTTGGCGTCCTGCGCCAACGAGCCCCAATTGTCACATAAGCCTGAACAAGCAGACGAAACTGTAGTAGCACCTCCGGCGGCAAACGATCCCGAGAATACCTTGGTCATCGAAACGAAAAACGGCAAAATCCATATCGCACTTCGCCCGGACCTTGCTCCAAATCACGTCGCACGCATCAAAAAACTAGCCCGAGAAGGCTTTTACGACGGTATCGTGTTTCACCGTGTCATTACCGGCTTTATGGCGCAAACCGGTGACCCGACTGGCACTGGAGCTGGCAGTTCGAAGTATCCCGACCTCAAGGCCGAATTCAGCGTTGTACCTTTTGAGCGCGGCACACTCGGCGCCGCCCGCAGCCAAAGTCCTGACTCCGCGAACTCCCAATTTTTTATTACCTTCACCCGCACACCGAGCCTTAACGGTCAATACACCGTCTTCGGTAAGGTCGCTCAAGGCATGCAATTCATCGACGCGGTGAAGAAGGGCGATCCATCGCAGAACGGCAAAGTCGACAGCCCTGACAAGATGCTCAAGGTCTACGTCCTCGCAGACGCTCAGTCATAGCAAGTCGGGCCGACAGCTCCCCATCAACAACCATAAGGAGAAGCCCGAATGGCTGACTTCAAAGATCCCGAAAACACGCTCGTCATCGAAACAACTCAAGGCCGCGTCGTAATTGAGATGTTGCCCGCACTAGCGCCGCAGCACGTCGAGCGCATCAAGAAGCTGGCACGCGAAGGGTTCTACGATGGCATCGCCTTCCACCGCGTCATCGACGGTTTCATGGCGCAGACCGGTTGCCCTAAGGGCACCGGCACTGGCGGCTCCGAATATCCGAACCTTCCCGCCGAGTTTAACGATGAGCCCCATGTTCGCGGGGTCTGCTCGATGGCTCGCGCGACACCACCGAATTCGGCTAACTCGCAGTTCTTCATCTGCTTTGACGACGCAAGCTTCCTGAACCGCCAATACACCGCCTGGGGTAAAGTTATCGAAGGCATGGACAACGTCGACAAAATCAAGCGCGGCGAGCCGGTGAACGATCCAGACCGTATGGTCACGATGAAAGTCGCCGCCGATCTTTGATCCCCACAAAGTCTGCTAAGCTGGCAAGGTCTACTGCGCGACGAGACCGAAGCCTTGCAGATATGGCGCATATTCATCGCAAGTATCTTGAACGGTGCCCTGATCGCGGCCGCACACGCCCAGGATGGGCCTGGACGGCCTGCTTCACGGGAACTCCGGAACGAGCGGCTGCTCTTGCCAAGGCCCGCCAAGGCAGCGGCAGCTGCGGCGTCAAATGCAATGGATGCGGATGTCGCGGCGGACCGGGTTATCGAAATCAAAAAGGGCGCTGTGTGAGCTACAAACGCCTGGAAAAGGAATGCGGCCCTCCACTCTATACGCGCTGCACTGCCGAATGCTTTCCTGCTCCGGCCGAGTGCGATTCGTAACGCTAAAGTGTGACCGTGAAAGGTAGTGCCGTGCAGACTGGAAGAACGGCATCTGTGCTGATCGCCATCGCCGGGGTCCTCGGTGCCACCGGAGTCTCCCTTGCCGCTGCGGCAGCGCATGTCGCCAGCAGCGAAGCTGTACGGGCCGCAGCCGAAATCGCCATGGTCCACTCTGCCGCCGCCATAGGCATCAGCGCATTCGCACCACATACCACCCTCCCCGCGATGTGGCGCTGGATTGCCGCTGCGATGTTGCTGGGCGCGGCCCTCTTCACGGCAACCGTCGGCCTTGGAGCCCTAGGCGACTATCGCCCCATTCCAATCCTTGCCCCTGTCGGCGGTACGTTGACTATCCTCGCCTGGGTCGCCGTTGCAGTCGCGGGCATCTTCGAAGCCGCAACTGCTGGGTCCTGATGAAAACCGAGCTATTCGAATTCGACCTTCCCGAAGACCGCATTGCTCTGCGCCCGGTCTCACCACGCGATGCCGCGCGCATGCTGGTTGTGCGGCCGGGCGACCAGCCTGAATTTGATGATTGTTGGGTGCGCGACCTCGCAAACATACTCGGACCTGACGATTGTCTTGTCTTCAATGACACGCGCGTTATTCCGGCAGCGCTAACCGGCATTCGCATTCGTGGGGAACACACGGCCCGCATTGAGTGCAATCTACACAAGCGGCTCGACGCAAATCGCTGGCGCGCCTTCGCACGGCCCTCAAAGCGTCTCGCTGTTGGCGAGCGAATCTCGTTCGGAACTACCGATGAGAGCTGCCTGATGGGAGCCCTCAACGCGACCGTCGAAGACAAGGAGGGTGGCGAAGTGACCCTGGCGTTTGAGTTCACCGGCCCCGTCCTCGATTCGGCAATTGCCGCCGCTGGATTTATGCCCCTGCCGCCCTACATCGCCTCCCGCCGGCCTACCGAAATCGGCGATGCCGAAGATTATCAAACTGTTTATGCACGCACCGACGGGGCCGTCGCTGCCCCCACTGCCGGGCTACACTTTACCAATGAGCTTCTTAAAGAGTTGGACCGCCGCGAAATTGGGAAGACATTTGTCACCCTACACGTCGGAGCGGGAACTTTCCTACCCGTCAATGCAGGCGATACTTCCGAGCACCGCATGCACGCGGAGTGGGGCACGATTACCAGCGCTGTCGCGGAGTTGCTGAACGCGAAACGAGCGGCTGGCGGCCGCATCGTTGCGGTTGGAACGACTTCCTTGCGGTTGTTGGAAAGCGCCGCTGATGAAGACGGCAAAATCCATCCCTGGTCTGGCGACACCGATATCTTCATCACACCGGGATACAGGTTCAAAGCAGTCGACGCATTGATGACGAATTTCCATCTTCCGCGATCGACCCTCTTCATGCTTGTGTCCGCATTTGCCGGTCGAGAAAACATGCTCAAAGCATATGGCCACGCAATTGTAGAAGATTACCGGTTCTATTCGTATGGTGACAGTTCACTCATTTTTCCGAATGCGCGCTCATAGGCTATTTAGATAGGGCCCGGTTAAGCTCGGCGCGGAACGGCGCGCTTAGATCCTCCCGCGACAGACCATAGGCGACGTTGGCCATCAGAAATCCAAGCTTGGACCCGCAATCGTAGATTTCGCCCTCAAATCGCACGGCGTAGAAGTCTTGATGCTCGCGTTCCAGCAAGCCAAGCATGGCATCAGTTATTTGAATTTCATTGCCTGCCCCAGGCTTTTGCTTTTCCAACAATTCGAAGATCTCTGGCTGCAAAATATAGCGTCCGGTAATATGCAAGTTTGAGGGAGCATCAGCTGGCTTGGGTTTTTCCACCATGGTCGTAATTTTGCTGACATCGCTTTTCGGATCTTCGACACCGACGATCCCGTAGTTATGAGTCTGATCCTCTGGAACCGGTGACACGGCACTATGGTTTCCACCAACTTCATTGTATGCCTTGATCATCTTTGAGAGGCATGGCTCGGCCGAAAAGTGGAGCATGTCGGGCAACAGAAGTGCAAAGGGCTCATCACCTACAATTTCGCGAGCGCACCACACCGCGTGTCCAAGCCCCAGAGCGGATTGCTGCCGGGTAAAGCTGGTCTGGCCCGCACTTGGAAGGTCTCGCTGGAGAGTTGACAGTTCTTTTTCCTTGCCGCGCTCTGCAAGCGTGCGTTCAAGTTCAAATTGAATGTCAAAATGATCTTCGATGACGCCCTTGTTGCGGCCCGTCACAAAGACGAAGTGCTCAATACCCGCCGCGCGAGCTTCATCGACGACATGCTGGATCACCGGCCTGTCGACAACCGTCAGCATCTCCTTGGGCATGGCCTTGGTTGCGGGAAGAAAGCGCGTGCCGAGTCCTGCAACGGGAAACACAGCCTTACGAATACGAGCGGGAGATTTCGGCATAAACGGGAAACCTTCTGAATTTTGACGCCTGTCCGACGAGCCAGCCACAGTTCATGCGGCAAATAAGTCTATCAACACTAAACGGAACGGCCGAAGTCGAGGGGGTTATTGTGAATTGGTTTACGCTCAAACCATGGCCTCAGCGTTTGGCGGACAGAAAGCCCGGCGTCATTCGGCCTTATGGTATAAATCTTGAACGCTCCCGCAATCAGAACGGCAGATTTAGCGTCAACGTGCTCACTGAGTTCGAGTGCAGACGATTCACTGTCACAGTCCGACAACATTTATAGCAAGGGCCTTACAACTCATGACGATTCTGGTGACGGGCGGCGCGGGATACATCGGAAGCCACATGGTTCTAGAGCTGCGCGATGCCGGCGAAGAAGTCGTCGTCATCGACAACCTATCGACCGGTTTCGCATGGGCCGTACCTGACGATGTGCCCCTTGTTGTGGGCAATATTGCTGACGTTGCATTGATCGAGCGCGTCATTAATCAGTACCGGATTGACGCAATTATCCATTTCGCAGGTTCGATCATCGTCCCGGAATCGGTCGAAAATCCACTACTCTACTATCGCAACAACACGGCCAACACGCGCACCCTTATCGAATGCGCGGTCAGCGCCGGTGTTCCGCACTTCATTTTTTCTTCGACAGCCGCTGTCTACGGTAATCCCGAAGAAAACCCTGTTACCGAAACGGCTCGCTTGCAACCGATGTCACCTTACGGAACTTCGAAGCTGATGAGCGAGATGATGCTGGCAGACACAGCAGCCGCTCATAACTTCGATTACGTTGCGTTGCGCTACTTCAATGTTGCTGGCGCTGACCCACAAGGACGCGTCGGACAATCGACGCCCAACGCAACGCACCTCATCAAGGTTGCGAGTGAAACCGCACTTGGCCGCCGTCCATCGATGCAGGTATTCGGAACCGACTATCCGACCCGCGACGGCACCTGCATCCGCGATTACATCCATGTCAAAGATCTTGCCGCGGCCCATATGTCCGCCCTTTCATACCTGCGCAACGGCGGCAAGTCGGACGTCTTTAACTGCGGTTACTCTCGTGGATTCTCCGTGTCCGAGGTTATCGCGGCAGTCAAGAAAGTTTCCGGCGTCAACTTCGACGTTAGATTAGCTGATCGCAGGCCAGGTGATCCAGCGGCCATTGTGGCAGCTTCGGACAAGATACGATCAAAGCTCGGCTGGACCCCTCATCACGACGGCCTTGAAGGTATCGTGCGTAATGCACTCGCTTGGGAAGACCGCCTTGCGAGCCTTAAAGAAGCCTGCTGAGCAATAAGAACTAGCCTGATAGCACTTATCAGGCTAGCAGCCCCCCGCGCCCCAAAATGGTCCTTAATCCTCTTGTTATCTCACGTCTCGACGATGTGGCTGGCAAAGGATCGTTGTGTTGACCAAAATTGATCAGGGGCTTCGGGTTGGCCCGCGGAGATTTTATGCGGCCGTGTTGACTGTCGTGATTGGGCTTGGGCTCACTACAGTTACGAGCGTGAAACTAAGCGCTGAACCAAGCCAGCCCTTCAAAAAGTTTATCGAGACCCTCTGGCCGGATGCCCGCGACCGCTTCGGGGTGTCGCGCGCTACGTTCGATGCCGCAGTTGAGGGATTGAAACCAAATCTGAACCTCCCCGACCTCGCCATTAAAGGGAAGCCACGTAAGGTCAAACAGGCTGAATTCACCCGGGCGCCAGATGACTATATTGACTCTGAATACCTTGGACGTTTGTCAAAGACCGGTCGAAACTTGTCGCGCAAATACAAACCAGCATTGGATGAA